>JABLXR010000041.1 GCA_013178015.1 Anaerolineae bacterium | reverse complement strand
ACCAGGGCTACCTCCCCGAGGGCTTCCGCAACTTCCTCACCCGCATCATCTGGGCCCACCCGGAGGAGAAGGACGTCTACTCCTACGAGGAGTTCGTGCGCCTCTTCGATATTCGCCAGCTCTCCAAGGCCGGTCCCGTGGCCGACCGGGATCTCCTGGACTTCATCAACGGCCAGTACCTGCGCGATCTCAGTCCGGAGCAGTTCTACGAGGCTCTAGACGCGCTCCTGGCCCGGATCGAGGCCAAGGGCGAGGGCGTGGTCATCGAGGAGGGCACCAGGCAGGGCCGGGTGGCCCACGAGCTGAGCCCGGAGGAGGTCAGCCGCTTCGCCGCCGCCTTCCGCCGCGACCCGGACTACAGCCGCAAGGCGTTGACTCTGGAGCGGGAGCGGTTCAAGAAGCTGGGTGACTTCATCCTCCAGTACGCCTTCTTCCTGCCGGACCTGTACTCGCCGCCGGGGCCGGAGGCTCTGGCCAAGCAGATGGGCAGCGCCGAGGCGGCCGCCGCCATGCTGCGGGCCTACCTGGAGCAGTACGACTTCGCCGACGGGCACGAGGAGTGGGAGGCCAAGATCCGCCAGCAGGCCGAGGCGGCGGGGGTGAAGGCGGGCAAGCTCTTCATGACCCTGCGGCTGGCCCTCACCGGCGCCGAGCGTACTCCGCCCCTCTACGAGGTCACCCAGATTCTGGGGCCGGACGAGGTGCGCCGCCGTCTGGCTCTCACCATCGAGGCGCTCACCGAGGCTGTGTGAGTGTCGCTCCCCGCGTCATACTCGACGAGGCACCTGCGCTCTCGGTGTCATGCTGAACGGAGCGTCTGTTTGCGGAGTGAAGCATCTCCACTTCGCTGGGTGGAGATTCTTCGCTGACGCTCAGAATGACACGGGGGACTCTCAGGATGGCGCCAGGGAGGCTCGGCGCGAGGCGGTCACGGTTGGCCGCGCCCCCGTGGGCCGGCGTTCCGGCGTACACGTGACGCCGGATACCAGGAAGTGAGTGTGATCCTGCTCGTGCTCTACCACCTTATAGTGGCGCTCCTTCTCTGGATGGGCTCGGTACGCCTGTTCCGGGAGCTGGAGGGCCTGGATCGCCGCCCTGGGCCGAGCGTGGTGGCTTCTCTGGTACCGCCCCTGGTCTACCTCCTCATGGCCTTGGCCCTGCGCTCCCTGTGGTGGGTGGCCCTGGGTGCGGGCCTGTCTACCACGGCCATCCTAGGGCTGGCGCAGGCGGTCGGCCGGTGGCTGGGACAGAGGCTCGAGGGAGGGCAGGGCCGGTTCGCCGGCGCTCTTCGGCCCCGCACTGTAGAGGAGATGCTCCGCACCTACCTGGAACAGGGCCGGCAGGAGGAGGCGGCGCGGCTCCTCGACCGGTCCATCACGGGCGCTCCCTACGACCGCCTCAAGGTGCAGCTTCTGTGGGCGGCGTCCGAGTTGACAGCGCTGCGCGAGGGAGCCACCATCGCTCGGTCGAGCGGAGCTCCCGCCGTTCTGGTGGGCCGGGTGCACGATGACCTGCGGGAGGCAGGCGCCGCCTTGGCGCACACGGCTGGCGCCGCTGCCGCTGCCTCCGCCCAGGGAGTGGCTACGCCAGCGATGGAAGAGGCAGTGGACCGAGAGGTGGAGAAACTGCGGCGGTTCAGCGCCGCCGTCCTGGCCGCCCGCGAGGGCCTGGCCCAGGTGACGCTGTCCGGCAGCGACAGCGAGAGCGAACTGGCCCAGGTGGCCGACCGCCTACAAGCAGTAGCGGAGGCCGCGAGAGAGCTCTCTCGCGGCCTGTGATTCAGAATCGCGCCCGGTGACCTCGCCCCTGCCGGGCAGCTTAGGGAGGCAGAAAGGATGTCAGTTCTCAACCGTATCACCACTCTTATTCGCGCCAACATCAATGACGCCCTCGACCGAGCCGAGAACCCGGAGGTTATGCTGGACCAGATCCTACGAGACATGTACGACGGCATCAGAGAGGCCCGCGAGCAGGTAGTGGAAGCCGTGGCGCAGCAGAAGCTGGTGCAGCGGGACCTGGAGCAGGCTCGGGAGCTGGCCGAGAAGTGGCGGCGTAACGCCGAGCTGGCCGTGGCTCAAGGGGACGACGCCCTAGCCCGCGAGTGCCTGGTCCGCAAGCGGGACTACGAGACCAACGCCCAGGCTCAGGAGCGCATGCTGGCAGCTCAAGAACCGATCATCAACAAGCTCAAGTCGGAGCTGGCCCTGCTCGAGTCTCGCTACGCCGAGCTCAGGAGCAACCGGGACTCCCTTCTGGCCCGGTATCGTGCCGCTCGGGCTCAGGAACACATCCAGCGCACAACCGAACAGGCCCTGGGCAGCGTTTCGGTCTACGACCCCAGCAGCCAGATCGAGCGAATGGAGCGCCGCATCCGGGAGAAGGAGGCCCAGGTGGCCGCCCGGGGCGAGATGTTGGCTGCCTCGGCGGAGTCGCGCCTGGAGGCGCTGGAGCGCGGCGAGACCGACCTGGAGATCGAGGCCGAGCTGCTCTCTCTCAAAGCAGCCGCCGGGAAGGCGCAGCTCCCCTCGGCGGAGGCTCCTGAGAGCTAGCTCGACGGCGATGCACACATATGTCGCTGTCAACTGACCCGTGGATGTCACCGATACTGAGGAGGCAGCGATGCAGCTAAGCCCGCCCAAAAGGGTTACGTGGAACCTATCTCTACTGCTGGCACTGGCGGGAGTGGCCACCCGGCTAGTGGACGTGGGTCTGGGGGCCGAGGCGTCCTTCTGGCTGGTCACGGCCGGCTTCGTCCTGCTAGCCCTGGGCAACATCCTCAGGGGCTTGTAGAGGCAGAGGGACTCACCGCAGAGATCGCAGAGAGCGCAGAGAAGGGCAAGGGCAGGGTCTAGCGTTCTTCAGATGGGCGTGGCGCTGCGCCAGATGCATCAGGGCCAGCCTGCCCCGCCTCATGGCTCGTGCCTGTTCTCTGGCTTTCTCCTTGTTCTTCTCGGCGGTCTCTGCGATCTCTGCGGTGAGATCCCCCGAGCCAGGACATGATGCAGCGTGTGGTTGCCAACATACTCGACTACCACCTGCGCGCTCCCCCGGGTCGCCGGGTCGCCATCGTGTACCCCGAGGAGAAGGCGACCCTGGCCCAAGCGATGGCGCAAGGGTTGGTGGCGCGGGACTGCCAGCACCAGCTCATCCCTGTTCCCGACGATGCTTCTAGCCTGCCGGATGCAGCGCTGGACGCCTTCGACGACGGGAACATCGGCCTCATCGTGCTCCTGTCCCCCGGCATGTGGAGCCGACAGGGAGTGGCGCGGCTCTTCGTCATGCGCGATGGCCAGCCCTCCCTGAGCGTTCGTCCCTCGCCTCTCTTCGTGGACACCGTGATCGCCCCCGAGAGCTTCCTCCGCGTGTACAGCTCGGATCCGCGAGAGGATTGGGCCCACCTCGAAAGCCTCAGGGACAGGCTGCCGGCCGATGCGCCTGTGCGCGTCACCGCCCCCGGCGGCACCGACCTGACCTTCCGTGCCCGGCATTGGATGATCTGCGGTCATACGGAGGTGCTCACCGCCCCGGTGGAGGGCTCAGCCGAGGGCCGGATCGTGGCCGATCTGAGCGTGTTCTACGGCCTGGTGTCGGCGCCCATCGAGGTGCGGCTTGACGGGGGCCGTATCGTGGCCCTTCGGTGCGCAGACGAATCCGACCGGCTGTTCCGAATGTACGTGGACGCGATGCAGCGCCACTTTGCCGCGGCGGAGGCCAACCGCCTCCTAGCCGAGGTGGGTATCGGGGGCAATGCGGGAGCTCGGCCTTCGGGGGTCATCATGGAGGACGAGGCGGTGCGGGGCACCTGTCACTTCTGCTTCGGCGACAACGCCCGCTATGGTGGCGCCAACGCCAGCGAGTGGCACGGGGGGACGGTGGTGGTGAGGGAGCCTCGGTTCTCAGCTGGCTAGCGTGCTCGGCATCGGGGGACGCAAGCGCCGTGGGAGCCGCCGCTCGGCGGCCATCGGGACGCCCGGCTTTGCCACCCGCACCACCTGCCGCTCGCCCCGGTTGGGCACGGGCGCCGGGCCCGATGGGCACAGGCTCAACGCTGGCAGCAGGCCCTCGGTCGGTGCCTCTGACCGCCCGCGTCCGATCGCGGTCCTGCTGGCCGCCCTTCACATTCGCCCAGGGCAATGGTAGATTGCTGATGAAGAGCGTTGGATTGGCGGAGGTGGCGATGTCAGGGACTTCATGGTTTCTCTGGCCCTTCGTGGCCCTGTGGCGCCTGGTGGCCGGCATCATCCAGGTCACTGGGCGGCTGCTGGCCATCGTCCTGGGGGTGCTGCTGATGATCCTCGGGGTGCTGCTGTCAGCCACCATCGTGGGAGCCGTCGTGGGCATCCCCCTGGCCGTCTTCGGCTTCATGCTGGTAGTGCGGGGTCTGTTCTAACCGGGTGGGCTTGCCAGGTCCTCGGGATCCGCGTACAGAGCTGCTCCCAGGGTCCCGGGCCCACTGTGAGCACCCACCACAGGGCTGAACTCCACCACCATCAGCTCCCTGCAGTCGAGCCGACGGCGTATGAACTCGGCCGTCTCCTGCGCCTCGTCGGGGGCATCGGCGTGGGCCACCGCGGCCCGCACCGGCCGGCCCTCGCCCCAGCTCTCGATCAGCTCGTAGAAGCGGCGTCGCGCCCGGCCGGCCGTGCGCACCCTCTCCAGAACGTGGATGGCGCCGTCCTTGATCTGGAGCAGCGGCTTGATCTGAAGCATGGCTCCCGCCACCGCGGCCGCTGCCCCGATTCGGCCGCCACGCCGAAGGTACTCCATCGTGGCCAGCATGAACACCACCCGCATCCGGGGGATCAGATCGCTCAGCCGCTCCACCACCTCAGTGGCCTGCCGGCCGGCGGAGACGGCCCGGCTGGCCGCCGACACCAGCAGTGCCTGCGCCCCCGAGGTGAGCCTCGAGTCCACCACATGTACCTGAGCTGCATCGGGCATCTCCTGCCGCAACTGCTCCGCCGCCATCCTCGCCGTTGCCACCGTGCCGCTGAGCTCGGCCGATATGTGGATGGAGATGATGTGGTCGAAGTCCGCGCTCAGGCGGCGGTAGGTCGCCAGGAAGTCGCCGGTAGAGGGCTGCGAGGTGCGGGGCAGAGAGGTAGCCGAGCGCAGCCGCCTGTAGAAAGTGGCAGCATCCATGTCGACACCGTCCCGGTAGGCCTGCTCGCCGAAGTAGATGTAGACCGGCACTACCTCGACCGAGTGCTCCCGAGCCCATTCAGGTGTCACGTTGGCAGTGCTGTCGGTCACCACGGCGATGCCGGACACAGCTTCCTCCGCTATAGGCGTCGGCGACCGCGGTAGCGGTGATTGCGCCCATGATACGGCCTCGCCCTCTGGCCGTCACGTTGCGCCCGGCACCGGCCCGGGTGCCCCCGGTGATGCGCCCCCACGCGCAGGCACACAACCTGTGCGTCGGGCAGCGTCGGCGCAATTGTTACCAGTCCAGGCACCAGCCTGCGTCAGTTGATGAGGAGGGCGGCTTGCGCTAGAGTGTCGTCGTCGGTCTTGAGCCAGCAGGCGGGGGAGGTGTAAGCAATGTTACGGCTCACCAGAAAGACCTGCTATGCCATACAGGCCATGATAGCCCTGGCAATCGCCCAGGCGAACGGGCGCGAGCAGCTGACGCGCGACGAAATGGCTGCGGAGCAGAACATCCCTCACGGCATCCTCTCCCACGTCCTTGTGGATCTGGCCAAGTCGGGCCTCCTGGTCAGCGTGCGCGGCATCGGCGGCGGCTATCGGCTGGCCTCCGACCCGACGCGGATCAGCGCCGCCGACATTGTGCGCGTATGCGAGCAGAGGATCACGCTCGTGCCCTGCCTCGCTGAGGAGAGCGCCCCTTGCCCGCGCATTGACAACTGCTCAGCCCGCTCGGTGTGGGACGAGCTTTCCTCGTCCCTCATGAACGAGCTCAGCGCAGTGACCCTGGACGACCTCTGCCGCGCACAGAGGCGGCTGATGGACGCGACCTGACACTGGTGGCCGCGACCTCTACTGGGACTCGGGCGTAACCGTTACCTGCGGGCCGGGGATGATCAGCACCTGGCCTATGGCCAGAGCCCGGGGGTTGGTGATGCCGTTGACTTCCATCAGCTCCTCTACCGAGACCCCGAATCTGGAAGCGATCAGGCCCGGGTAGTCCCCCTGCTGCACGACGTATAGCACCGGGGTGGCTGTGGGCTCAGGCGAAGGCGTGGGCGTAGTGGTGGCGGTGGGCACTGGGGTGTCCGTCGCGGTGGCGGTGGGTTCCGGCGTGTCCGTCGCGGTGCTGGTGGGGACGGCCGGGGTAGGCGTGGCTATCGGGATGGGCATCGCAGCGGAGGCCATCCCGGTGAGCTCGATGCGGATGGCCTCCAGGGTGCTCTGAAAGTCCGGAGGGGGAGGGCCGGCCCTGGTGCACGCCGTCAGGGCCAATGCTAGTGCCACGCAGGCCAGTGTGCTCCTCATTCCCTCCCTCGGCTCGCTCCGGCTCGCATGGCCGCCCCGCGGCCCGTGCTCCCTCCCTCTAGGATACCTTTCCAAGCCTCAGACGCAACCGCGATGGTGAGGACAGGCTGGCCTGGACCTGTGCCCGTATGGCATGGGTGCGCTCGAGCGTACCATCGGAGCCATCCCGGTGGTGGCCCAGGGCCGGCCTCTGTCTCGGCCCTGACCGCCGCGACTCCACATGCGTCGGGGCCGGGCCTCGGGCATCGCCCCGCCGCTCCTGGGCCGAACGAGTCACTGCCCTGGGCGGCCCTCAATGGGTTCTCGGGCCGTGGCTGTCGCCTCCCATTGACTGCTTCCCCCGCACTTGACAAGGACGCCCGCTTCCCGTATCATCCCACCAAAGACTACAGGACTACTAGGGTATGAACCTGACCACCAAGACCCGCTACGGCACCAGAGCCATGCTGGAGCTGGCCTTGCACCATGACGAGGGGCCCCTCAGCCTGGCCGAGATCGCCCGCCGCCAGGAACTTTCGGAGAAGTACGCTGAGGCTCTCATGAGCCGCCTCCGGATCGCCGGGCTGGTCCAAAGCGTCCGCGGGGCTCAGGGTGGCTACCTGCTTGCGCGCGACCCGGCGACCATCACCGTGAGAGAGGTGTACGAGGTGATGGAGGGGCCCGACCCGCCCGTGGCCTGCATCGCGTCCCCTGCCGAGTGTAGCCGGTGGGAGACCTGCGTCACGCAGGAAGTCTGGGCCAGAATGCATCGGGCCGCCATGGAGGTACTGGAGTCAGTAACCCTCGCCGACCTGGCCGACCGCTATCGCCGCCGGCAAGCCGCTGCGGCTCCCACGTACTGCATCTGATACAGTGCTCTGGAGGCACGAGATGGGCAGGATACTGGACGACATCACCGCTACCATTGGACGCACCCCCCTGGTACGTCTGTCACGGCTGGCCCGCGGCCTGGAGGCAGAGGTCGTGGGCAAGCTGGAGTCGTTCAACCCAGGTGGTAGCGTCAAGGACCGCATCGCCTGGAGTATGATCGTCGGGGCAGAAGAGCGGGGGGAGCTGACTCCGGGGGCCACCGTCATCGAGCCCACCAGCGGCAACACCGGCATCGGATTGGCCATGGTATGCGCCGCTCGAGGCTACCGCCTCATTCTCACCATGCCAGAGACTATGAGTGTGGAGCGGCGTAACTTGCTGCGTGCCTTCGGGGCGGAACTAGTGCTTACCCCCGGGTCTGAGGGCATGAGAGGCGCCATCCGCGAAGCCGAGCGCCTTCTCCAGGCCACCGCCAATGCCTACATGCCCCAGCAGTTCCGCAACCCGGACAATCCCCGGGTGCATCGTGAGACTACCGCCATCGAGATCTGGGAGGATACCGGCGGCGCGGTGGACATACTGGTGTCCGGCGTGGGCACCGGGGGAACCGTGACAGGAGTGACCGAGGTGATCAAGCCTCGCAAGCCGGGCTTCCGCGCCATAGCTGTGGAGCCAGCCCGGTCGCCGGTCATCTCCGGCGGTACCCCAGGGCCGCACCGCATCCAGGGCATCGGGGCCGGCTTCATCCCGGAGGTGTTGCGCACTGAGCTTCTGGATGAGGTCATCCAGGTAGAGGAAGAGGACGCCGCCGATACCGCCCGTCGGTTAGCCCGCGAGGAGGGAATCCTTGCCGGCATCTCCTCGGGGGCGGCGGCCTGGGCGGCGCTGCAAGTGGCGAGCCGCCCCGAAAGCAGGGGAAAGCTGATCGTGGCCGTGTTGCCAGACACCGGTGAGCGCTACCTCAGCACCGGGCTCTTCGGCGAGGCGGGGTAGCGGAGGCATTCCATGGCAGACGGCGCCGGTGGAGCTCCAGACAGTGCCGCCAAGGGCAAACAGGAGCGTCTGCTATCGCTCCTGCAGGCCACCGGGGGAGTGGTGGTAGCCTACTCCGGAGGGGTGGACAGCACTTACCTCCTGGCAGCCAGCCTACGGGCCCTGGGGCGGGAGGGGGTGCTGGCGGTCACGGCCCAGTCTGAGACCTATCCCGCGAGTGAGCTTCAGGAGGCACGGGAGCTGGCATCCAGGCTGGGGGCCCGGCACCGCATCATCCTCACCGATGAACTGACGGATGAGCGGTTCCGGCGCAATCCTCCCGACCGCTGCTTCTTCTGCAAGACTCACCTCTTCGAGGAGCTGTGGCAGGTAGCTAGGGAGGAAGGCCTGCCCCAGGTAATCTACGGTGCCACCGTGGACGACCTGGGCGACCACCGGCCGGGGATGCGGGCAGCGCAAGAGCTGGGCGCGAGAGCGCCTCTGATCGAGGCCGGTCTGACGAAGATCGAGGTAAGGATGCTCTCCCGCGATCTGGGTCTTCCCACTTGGGACAAGCCGGCCATGGCCTGTCTGGCTTCGCGCTTTCCCTATCATTCGTCCATCACTGGGGAGGGGCTGCGGCAGGTGGAGCAGGCGGAGGATCTACTGCGGCGCAAGATCGGGCTGCGCCAAGTACGCGTGCGGCACCACGGGGACGTGGCTCGGCTGGAGGTGGAGCCGGCCGACTTCGGCCGGCTGATCGAGCAGCGGCACTCGGTGGTCCAGGGGCTGAAGCAGCTGGGATACCGGTACGTCGCTCTGGATCTGCAGGGGTTTCGCTCCGGCAGCATGAACGAGGTATTGGCAGCGGAAGGGGCTGCCAGACGATGACGCGCTCCTGCGAGGGCAGCGTGAGCGACGGCCACTGACGGAGCGAGAAGGAGACGCGCTTGAGCGGACGGAGTTCGAGGAGGTCGCGCCCGAAGGCGCGCCGCGCACGAGATAAGGGGGGAACCTGGAGCCTGGCGGTGGGGAGCCTGCTGGTCCTGCTGGTGGTGGGCATAGTGCTGGCCCGCAGCTCCGGCACCGGAGCGCGAGCTGGCGCCGCGCCCACATCGGGGGGCACTTCCATCCCCTACCCGGAGGTGCTTCGAGTATCGGTGGACGAAGCCAAGGCACGCCACGACGCCGGGGAGGCTCTCTTGGTAGACGTTCGCAGCGAGGAAGACTTTCGGCGGGGGCATATCCCGGGGGCGATATCGCTCCCTTTGGCGGAGCTCGAGGACCGCTATCGTGAGCTTCCCCGCGATGCCGAGATCATCACCATCTGTACTTGACCTGCCGAGCAGAGTAGCGCCCGTGCGGCGCGGATGCTTGCAGATTGGGGCTATAGCGACGTCAAGGCCCTCCGGGGAGGGCTGGCCGCCTGGGAGGCGGCCGGTTACCCCGTGACCTCGGCGTCGCCCTAGTTGCAGGAGGAATCGGCTTGATTCCGAGCTTTCTCATCACCTTCCGAGAGACGTTGGAGGCCGCTCTGGTAGTCGGCATCGTACTCGGCTACCTCGATCGGACCGGCCAGAGGCGGTACCGCCCCGTGGTCTACTGGGGGGTCGCCCTCGGGCTGGCCGCCAGCGCCGTAGGCGCTCTCATCTTCGAATGGCTGGCCGGGGGGTTCACCGGGGCAGCGGAGCAGGTGTTCGAAGGCGTGACTATGCTCGTGGGGGCGGCGCTCCTGACCACTATGATCCTGTGGATGATGGGCCAGAGGCAGGTGGCGGCCGAGCTCCAGGAGCGCGTGGCCACCGAGGTGGCGGCGGCGCGCCGGTTCGGCCTCTTGCTCCTGGTGTTCGTCGCCATCCTCAGAGAGGGCATCGAGACCGTAATCTTCCTGGGAGCCGCCAGTTTCGCCGCCGGGGGCGCCAGCCTGGTGGGCGCATTGGCCGGGGTGGCGGCCGCCATCGTCCTGGGGTACGCTGCCTTCAGAGGGGCGATGAGGGTCAACGTGCGCACCTTCTTCAACGTGACCAGCGTCATACTCATTCTCTTCGCCGCCGGGCTGGTGGCGCACGGGATCCACGAGCTACAGGAAGCGGGCGTGGTCCCCATCGTGGTGGAGCACGTCTGGGACATCAACCCGCCGGTCAGGCCGGACGGGAGCTATCCTCTGCTACACGAGAACGGGTACGTGGGCAGCTTCCTCAAGGCTCTGTTTGGCTACAATGGCGACCCGTCTCTGATGGAGCTGTCGTCTTGGCTGGCCTACCTCGTCGCCGTGGCCGTGGTCTGGAGGGCCAGAAGCTCTGTCCATTCGAGGGGAGAAGCCGAGGTGCCCGCGAGCCACTGACGGGCGAAGGGAAGCCCGATGGCTGTCGTGGGGGGTGCATTCCAGTCCGGCTGCGAATCGCGGCACCGGTGCCGCATACCTGTCATCCCTGTCGTGATACTGAACACCTTGTGTTCGCCCCTACGGGAGGTGGTGGACGGGCGGCCGGGCTGGCCCGCGAGGCCTGCGCGCACGGGAGGTGGTGGATGGGCGGCCGGGCTGGCCCGCGAGGCCTGCGCGCACGGGAGGTGGTGGATGGGCGGCCGGGCTGGCCCGCGGGGTAGGCAATTTGCAGATCGGTTCGTCGTGGTGTCCGGGGCACCTAACACCTTCATAGCCGGCGTCAATACGCTGTCGGCCGGTGGCGGTGGACGCTCCCCGTGAGCGGGGGATCCTGACGCCTTCATAGCAGGCGTCAATACGCTGTCGCCCGTTTCCGAGATGCGCCCGGTTGTGGAGAACGCTTGACAGGGCATCCGGCCTGTGGTTAGTCGGTGGAGTACGGGCTCGAGGCCGCCTGGGTTATGCAGTGCCGCATGGCGGGATCAGGTCTCAGGCCCCTTTCCCCCATTCTACATAGGTAGGAGGTAGGAGCCGTGGTCCACGAATCTGCCATGCGGGAGACCGAAAGCGGCGAGGTCGAGAGCGGAGTGTACACACCACCACCCGAAGTAGTCGAGAGAGCGCACGTCAGAGACTGGCAGGAACTGGCCAGGTGGGCCAATGGCGACCCTATCGCTTTCTGGGAGGAGCGAGCGGAGGAACTCGAGTGGTACTCTCCCTGGGAGAGGGTCCTGGACGAGTCTGACAGGCCCTTCTACAAGTGGTTCGTCGGTGCAAAGGTGAACATAGTTCACAATTGTCTCGACCGGCACATGAACACATATCGCAAGAATGTACTGGCTCTCATCTGGGAGGGAGAGAACGGCGAGACGCGCACCTTCGCCTACTACGAACTCAACCGCGAAGTGAACCGGTTCGCCAACGTCCTCAAGAGCATGGGAGTGAGAAAGGGCGATCGGGTCACCATCTACATGGGCCGCGTGCCGGAGCAGGTGATCGCCATGCTCGCCTGCGCCAAGATAGGCGCCATCCACTCCGTCGTCTATGGCGGCTTCTCGGTCGAGGCTCTGGCAGAGCGGATCGAGGACTCGCAGTCGAGGGTGGCCGTCACCTGCGATGGCGGCTACATGCGAGGCAAGGTCGTCCAGCTGAAGCAAATCATGGACGAGGCCCTGAACCGCTGTGCCACTGTGGAGCACGTCATCGTGGTCCGGCGGACAGGCCTCGAAGTCAACATGGAACCGGGCCGGGACTTGTGGTACCACGACCTCATGAACTTGCCCATCGCCAACAGCAAATGCGAGACGGAGGTAATGGATGCGGAGGAGCCGCTGTACATCCTGTACACCTCCGGCACTACGGGCAAGCCCAAGGCCATCCTCCACACCCACGGTGGCTACATGGTCGGTGTGTACACCACCCTGAAGTACGTCTTCGACATTCAGGACGGCGATCGCTGGTGGTGTGCGGCGGACCCGGGCTGGGTCACGGGCCACAGCTACATCGTGTATGGGCCGCTTCTGCTGGGCACGACGAGCTTCATGTACGAGGGCGCGCCCACCCACCCCTTCCCCAACCGCTGGTGGCAGATGGTAGAGAAGTACGGCATCACCATTCTCTACACTGCCCCGACGGCCATACGTGGGCTGATGCGCTTCGGCGAGGCCTGGCCCAACCGCCACGACTTGTCGAGCCTGCGCTTGCTGGGTTCGGTGGGCGAGCCCATCAACCCAGAGGCTTGGCGTTGGTACTACAGGGTCATCGGGAAGGAGCGCTGTCCCATCATGGATACCTGGTGGCAGACGGAGACGGGGATGTTCATGATCACCCCATTACCGTGCCTGCCCCTGAAGCCGGGCTCGGCCACGTTCCCCTTCCCCGGCATTCAGGCCGACGTGGTGGACGAGGAGGGCAACCCGGTGCCGCCGATGGAGGAGGGGTACTTGGTTATCAGGAATCCCTGGCCGGCCATGCTTCGCACCATCTACGGCAACCCCGACGAGTACGTGTCTCAGTACTGGAGCCGCTTTCCCGGTGTCTACATGACCGGCGATTCAGCCAGGAGAGATGCGGACGGCTACTTCTGGATCATCGGCCGGGTGGATGACGTGCTCAAGGTATCGGGCTACCGCTTGGGCACCGCCGAGATCGAGAGCGCGCTGGTGAGCCACCCTGCCGTAGCCGAGGCTGCCGCCATTGGCGTGCCCCACGAAGTCAAGGGCAATGCTGTCTACACGTACGTCGTGCTGCGCCAAGGCTATCAAGCCTCGGATAAGCTGATGGAGGAGTTGCGCCAGCACGTGGGGCATGAGGTAGGTCCCATCGCTCGGCCCGAAGCTCTCACGTTCGTTGATGCGCTCCCTAAGACCCGTAGCGGCAAGATCATGCGACGAGTGCTGAGGGCGCGAGCGCTGGGCCAACCGGAAGGCGATCTCTCGACGCTGGAGGACTAGCACACCGCTTCTGGGCCCCTGAGCCCGACAGATCTTTGGAGGCAACATTCCCATGACCGTGGATGAACGTCGCTTCGGCTTTAACACCCGCCAATTGCACGCCGGCCAGGTGCCAGAACCGACCACCGGCAGCCGCGCCGTGCCCATCTACCAGACCACCAGCTATCAGTTCCGCGACACCCAGCACGCGGCCGACCTCTTCGCCCTGAAGGAGCCAGGCAACATCTACACCCGCATCATGAACCCCACTACTGACGTGCTGGAACAGCGCCTCGCCGACCTAGAGGGCGGTGTGGGTGCCCTCGCGGCCGCCAGTGGCCATGCCGCCCAGGCGCTGGCCATCCTGACGCTCTGCCGCGCCGGTGACCACATCGTCTCCAGCTGCAAGCTCTACGGCGGCACGGTCAGTCAGCTGCTCTACACTTTCCCTCGCCTCGGCATCGAGGCCACCCTGGTGGACCCCGATGATCCGGGGGCCTTCGAGCGCGCCATCCGCCCCAACACCAAGATCATCTACGGCGAGACGCTGGGCAACCCCGACATCAGCGTCTTCCCCTTCGAGGAGGTGGCGGACATCGCTGCCCGGCACCGAATCCCTCTGGTAATTGACAACACCTTCGCCACTCCCTACCTATGCCGGCCCTTGGAGCTGGGCGCCAACATCGTCACTCACTCCACCACCAAGTTCCTCGGCGGGCACGGCACTACCATCGGCGGTATCATCGTGGACGGCGGCAACTTCGACTGGGCTAGCGGACGGTTCCCCGATTTCACTGAGCCCGATCCCAGCTACCACGGGCTAGTGTACGCTGACGTGGGCGAGACGGCTTTCATCACCAAGGCCAGAGTGCAGATGCTGCGCGACGTTGGCGCCTGCCAGTCCCCCTTCAACAGCTGGGTCACGCTGCTGGGAGTGGAGACGCTGAGCCTGCGCATGGACCGCCACGTGGCTAATGCCCAAGCAGTGGCCGAGTTTCTGAGCGCGCATGACGCCGTCTCCTCGGTCGCCTATCCGGGGCTTCCCGAACATCCTCACCACGCTCGAGCCGAGCGATACCTGCCCAAGGGCCCGGGTGCCATCATCGGGTTCGACATCGTGGGCGGGATGGAGGCAGGCCGACGGTTCATCGAGGGGCTGAAGCTGTTCAGCCACCTGGCTAACGTGGGCGACGCCAAGAGCCTGGCCATCCACCCGGCTAGCACCACGCACAGCCAACTGAGCGAAGAGGAGATGCGTCGGGCCGGGGTTACGCCCAGCTTCGTCCGCCTGAGCGTCGGGCTGGAGGATATCGAGGACATTCTCTGGGACCTGGATCAGGCGCTGGAGGGTGCGGTGCGGGGGAGAGAGGGTGAGACGGGGAGATAGGGGGACGCGGAGACGCGGAGCCGGGCGCATTTCCCCGAGTCGGGACGCGATGTGTCAGGCCTGGGTCGTTTGGTACTCGTGGATGGAGCAGTCTGGTGGCCAGAGACACTATTGTTGCCGTGGATGACCTGCTGATGTGCTGGCGGTCCGCCTCGTGTTCTGATCGGTTGTGAACGAGCGAGTGGTAGTAGCCATGAGCGGCGGGGTGGATTCTTCCACCGCCGCCGCTCTGTTGGTGGAGCAGGGATACGACGTCATCGGCCTTATGCTCCGCCTCTGGTCCGAGGTCGAGCCGGGAGTCGAGAGCACAAACCGCTGCTGTACCCCTGAGGCGGTGGAAGAGGCGCGCGCGGTGGCCCACCACCTGGGCATCCCCTTCTACCTCATCAACGCCGAGGGGCAGTTCCGCCGTGAGGTGGTGGACTGCTTCATTGAGGAGTACTCCCGAGGGCGCACCCCCAACCCCTGCGTGGTATGCAATCGGCGGGTGCGCTTCGGCTTTCTCCTGGACTATGCCCTCATGCTAGGGGCCGAGAGACTGGCTACCGGACACTATGCCCGCGTCCGCCGGTCGGCAACCGGGCTCTTTCAGCTCTGGCGCGGAGCGGACCGGGAGAAAGATCAATCCTACATGCTGCACGCGCTGGACCAACAGCAGCTGGCGCGAGCCCTGTTTCCCCTGGGGGAGCTGACCAAGGCCGAGGTCCGCCAACTGGCGGCCGAGCGTGGCCTCCGCGTTGCCGACCGACCGGAGAGTCAGGACCTGTGCTTCGTCTCCGATGGCGACTACCGTCGCTTCCTAAGCCGGTGGGCACCGGAAACGGCTCGCCCTGGCCCCATTGTGGACCGGAAGGGGCGGCGATTGGGTACCCACCGAGGGCTGGCATTCTACACCGTCGGGCAGCGGCGCGGCCTCGGCATCGCCGCGCCTGAGCCGCTCTACGTGGTGGAGCTGCGGCCGGCAGAGAATGCGGTGGTAGTCGGGACGGCTGCGGAGTTGGGCCGTAGCCACCTGACCGCCTCGCCCATGCACTGGATCGAGGGCCGGCCGGAGAGCGACTGCCTCCGCGCCGAAGTGCAGATTCGCTACCGCGCCAGTCCCGTGCCGGCGAGCATAACGGTAGACGGCGATCGGGTGCACGTCACCCTTGATCGGCCCCTGCGCGACATCACGCCGGGGCAGAGCGCTGTGCTCTACCAGGGAGACCGCTGCCTGGGCGGCGGGCCCATCGAGAGCGGAGACGCAGGCGAGCACTCGGCCGACGGAGAGCCTGCGCCCTCATGATGCGTGGAGGCCGAGCATGCAGGAACGCACTGCCTGATGGTGTTCTGGTGAGCACGGACCTGGCTTGACGCAGGGAAGGGCTGAACGGCCTGGAGTAGCGAGCGCGCTTCACCCGCTACCGCGACCGTGCTATCCTTCACAGCACTCCTACCGCACTGGGGGGAGCCCATGTCCGCGAATGGACCGCTGCCACCGCTCAGCGTCGACCGCTTCTTCACCTACGCAGAGCTGACCGACTTCTTGAGAGCCCTGGCTGAGGCCAGGCCCGGATTGTGCCAGCTCTCATCTCTGGGGACGTCCCGGGAAGGCAGGCAGCTGCACCTGGTCACCATTACCGACTTCGCCACCGGCGTCCCCGAGGACAAGCCCGCCTACCTGATCCACGGCAACATTCACGCTACCGAACTGGCCGGAACCCACACTGCCCTCCACACCGCCAGGCGACTGCTGGTTGACCATCCGACGTCGGACCTGCTGGAGCGGGTGGCCTTCTACATCGTGCCCCGCATCAACCCGGACGGGGCCGAGTTCGCCGTGACTACCGGCGGCCAGATCCGCAGTCGCACCGACCGCTCAGAGCGCCAGCCCAACACGCTCTACCAGGAGGACGTGGACGGAGACGGTTACATCCTCTCCCTGCGGCAGGAGCACCCGGACGGTCGCTTCGTCGTCGACCCGGAGGACCCTCGGCTGATGGTCCGCCGCCGGGCCCGGTCTCCCGGACCGTACTACCGCCTCTTCCCCGAGGGCATCATCCACCAGTGGGACGGGAGCGACGAGATTCGGATCGAGGGGCGGGGGTTCGACTGGAACCGGAACTGGTCCTACGACTGGCGGCCGGAGCCGGAGCAGCCGGGCGCGGGGGATTTCCCCTTCAGCGAGCCCGAGATGCGCGCTCTGGCGGAGTTCATGCACTCGCGTCCCAACCTATTCGGCGTGCTCGGATACCACACCGGGCCGGCAGCGGTACTGCGCCCGCCTTCCACCGGCTCCCGCTCGGACCTGGACCCCGAGGACGACCAGGTGATGGAGGACCTGGCGCTGATCGGGGCGCGGGAGACGGGCTTCCCCGTGGTGCCCGTGGTCGAGTATCACACCCGGCGCGGGCGCGACATCAACCTGCGGGGGCACTTCCACAACTTCGGCTATCAGCACCTGGGCCTGTTCGTCTACGAGTTCGAGCTGGGCACCATCCTCAATAGCGCCGGCCTCACCACTGAGGAGATCTTCGCCATCCGCACCGAGGAGGAAAGCGAGGCCCACATGCGGCGGGTCATGCGCTGGTGGGATCGCGAAGCTCCCGACTACCCCCTGTTCCGGCCCTGGCGCCCGCTCGACCACCCACAGTTGGGGCCGGTGGAGGTGGGAGGGCTGGTCCGACCATACACCTACAACCCCAGCTTGAGGCACCTGCCCCGCATCGCCGAAGCCACCTATCGCTTCACGTTGGAGCATGCCGGCATGCACCCGTGGGTGCGGCTGGAGGAGGTGCGGACCGAGCCGGTGGGTGGGCCCGTGTACCGAGTGCGGGCGCGGGTGGCCAACCGGGGGCAGCTTCCCACCCAGGTCAGCAACCGGGGGAGGGCCCTGCGACGGCTGCGGACGGTGCAGGTGGAGCTGCACTTGGACGAGGGAGTGCAACTGCTTTCGAACCGGGGCCACGCCGATGTGGGCCACCTGGAGGGCGTGACCGGCAGCCGGCTTCTGGAATGGTTCGTCGCTGCCCCCGAGGGGGCCGAGGTCTTGTGCCAGGTCCGCGTCCTGGGTGGTGCGGGCGGCAACGTGAGCACGACGGTATGTGCTGGGTGAGACTCCCTGGCTGCGGCGATCATGGAAAGGCCTCACGCAAAGACGCCAAGGCGCAAAGGACAGCTTCTCTTCCTTGTTCTTCTCTGCGGTCTCGGCGATCTCTGCGGTGAAAGCCCCTACGGAGGCGGAACGAGATGGCGTATCCTTTCGGCAATGACCCGGCCAAGATCGAGGGCTACCGGCGCTTCTGGTCCCGCGAGGCGATGGATCGACCCCTGGTGGGCTTCTCCCTGAAGACCTGGTTCCCCATGCACGAGTTCGCCGCCTCTCGCGCCTGGAGGGGTCACCACTGGCTCACCCCGGATATGATCCGGCCGGAGGACTTCGTGGCGGACCAGGAGAGGCTTCTGGCCGAGGGCGAGGTGATCGAGGACGACATCATCCGGGGAGCCTGTCCTTCCCAGGCGGTGATGTGGCTGCCACCCATGTTCGGGGCTCCCCTGCGTATCCTGGAGGAGAGCACCCTGGCGCCGGACCTGAACCTGTCCTGGGAGGAGTTGGATCATCTGTACCTGGATCCGAACCACCCCTGGTTCGCCAAGCATCTGGACTTCGTGCGGGTGTTGGTGGAGGCGTCCGGCGGGCGTTACCCCATCAGCCACGGCACCATGAGTGGACCCTCGGACCTAGCGGCCATCTTCCGGGGGCACCACAACATGATCAACGACTTCTACGATGCTCCGGATAGGCTGCAGAAGCTGTTCTTCCAAATGATGGAGGCCTTCTGCACCGTTCGCGATGCTGTGTGGGATGTCGCGCCCCCCTGGCACGGTGGGTACTTCGACGCCCAGTACTCTCTCTGGGCTCCCGGACCCATCGTCAGGATGCAGGAGGACGCCACTGGCCTCTTCTCGCCCAAGCTGTACCGGGAACTGCTCCAGCCGGTGGATCGGGAGTGGGCCTCGCGGTACGAGTGTGCCTTCATCCACCTGCACTCCACCTCCAACTTCGTGTTGGACGCCATCCTGGAGGTAGACGAGATCGCCGCGTACGAGTACAACCGCGACGTGAGCGGCCCGCCTCTGGAGGAGATGATCCCCTACTACGCCATGGTACAGCAGGCGGAGAAGCCGCTGCTGATCCGCGGCTCCTTCACGCCCGACGAGGTCAGGCTGCTCCTGGACTACCTGGACAGCCGGGGGCTGTATCTCTACATCATGGTATCAAGCCTGGAGGAGATCGAGCCGCTCAGGGGGGTGCTGGGCATGTGAACGGGGAATGGAACGCTGATTGACGCTGATACTACGCAGATCGACGCTGATCAGACAGAGACAATGCAGAAGGATCAGTGGGAATCAGCGGCTTATCGGCGTTGTATGGCCTTGCGTCAGGAGCGGGCCCAGAGGATAGCTGCAGTGCAGCTGCCGGCGAGGGCTGGGTTGGGAATGGAGCCGGACGAGACCAATGCTGATTGATGTCGTCGCCTTCGTCCCGATCTGGTGAATCCTCGCCCTTTCATTCCGGTTTTCTGTGATCATGCGGAGTGGGGCCCGGCCCTCGTAGTCGTGCTGCCCGGATGGGGTGTGGCCGGCCCGGGGACCCGACTGATTGAGGCTAGCGGGTGACCAGTGCCTCTCTCACTGCTATCATGTTGCCGTTCTCTGCAATCGATCCATTCTGGGGGGACCGTGGCTCAAGTCAAGTCCGTCTACATGTTCACTGACATGGAAGGGGTGGCGGGGGTGGACAACTGGGACCCGCGCCACTTCGACTACGCCAATGAAGCCAAGGGCGTCTACGAACGCTCCGAGGTGCAGCGGCTGCTCACCGGCGAGGTGAACGCCGCCTGCGAAGGGCTCTTTGCCGCCGGGGTAGAGGAGATCATCGTCAACGATGCCCACGGCGCCGGCCGCACCATCCTCCCCGAGGAGCTTCTCTCGGGCGTCAAGATCGTGCGGGGCCTGAACCGCCCCCACTGGATGGTGGGGCTCTCCCGCCGCTGCGATGCCCTGGTGCAGGTGGGGATGCACGCCATGAGTGACACCCCCAACGCCAACCTCTGCCACACTATGAGCAAGTCCATCAAGGCCTACCGGGTCAACGGCCGGGAGGTAGGGGAGATGGAGCTGGCCGCCTACCTGGTTGGTGACTTGGGAATCCCCTGGATCTTCACTTCCGGCGACCTGCACGCCTGCCGCGAGGCTGAGCAGTGGGTGCCCGGCATGGTCACAGCGGCGGTGAAGGAGGGCCTCTCCGAGTTGTGCGCCATCCACCTGGCTCCGGTGGATGCCCGCGCGCTCATCCGCCAGCGCATCCAGGAAGCGGTGGCTAAGGCGAGCGAGATCGAACCGCTGGTGGCTCGGCCTCCGGTGGTGCTGGAGATCGAGCGGCGCGAGCCAGGCCCGCTGGAGGTCCTGGGCGGAGGCGAGAGGGTGGACGCCTTCACCGTCCGCTGGACGGGCGACAGCCTGTGGGAAGTGTTCATGCGCTCGCGGGGGACGCCGGTGCCTCTGCCGGCCTGATCGAGTGGCTAACCCGACCACGTAGGAGGCGTCGTGGCACGGCACAACATCCTTCTTCTGACTATGGACCAGCTCCGCTGGGACACGCTGAGCTGCTACGGCGCTCCCGTGTGCCAGACTCCTCACTTGGACTGGCTGGCGGGCCACGGCGTGCGTTTCACCCAGGCCATCACCAACACGTCCATCTGCACCCCGGCCCGCGCCTCCCTGCTCACTGGTTATGCCCCCTTCCGCCACGGCCTGCTGGCCAACTTCGAGCGCAACGTGGGCTATCCCTGGGAGATTCCGGAGCACAACCGCCTGCTGCCTTCGTACCTCCGGCCGGCGGGCTACGTCTGTGGCAACGTGGGCAAGTGGCACGTGGGGGTGGAGCGGGGGCCGGAGTACTATGGCTTCCAGGGCGAGCACATCGCCGGCTGGGCCCCCGACTACGAGCACCCCGACTACCTGGCCTACCTGGACGAGCGCGGCCTGCCCCGCTTCTCCACCCGCGATGAGGTGCGGGGCACCTTTCCCAACGGCAAGCCCTCCCTTCCCATGATGGGAGTGCACCAGGCCCCGGCGGAGGCTACCTACGATCACTACCTGGCGCAGCGAACGGTGGAGACGCTGCGCCGCTACGCCGAGCGGCGGGACCGCACCGGCGACCCCTTCTTCCTAGGCTGTCACTTCTTCGGGCCGCACCTGCCCTACTTCCTGCCCCAGGAAGTCCTGGAGCGCTATGACCCCGGTCTGGTGGAGCGTCACCCCTCCATGGCCGAGACGTTCGCCGGCAAGCCCGCCGTCCACCGGCGCTACAACGAGCACTGGGCCGTGGATACCTACCCCTGGCCGGTGTGGCAGCGGGTGGTGGCCGCTTACTGGGCCTACACCACCTTGATAGACGAGCAGATCGGCCGCATCTTGGGCGAACTGGAAGCCCTAGGCCTGGCGCAGGACACAGCCGTGTTCTTCGCCGCCGACCACGGCGGGTTCGTGGGCAACCATCGCCTGGCCGATAAGGGGCCCATGATGTACGACGACACCTACCGCATCAACTTGATTGCCCGCTGGCCAGGCGTGACGCCGGCCGGCGCGGTCTGCGACGCCCCTGTCACCCTGATGGATCTCATGCCCACCTTCCTGGACGTGGCCGGCGTGCCGGTGCCCGATGACCTGGATGCTCGGAGCCTGATGCCCCTCCTGCGTGACCCCGAGGCGGAGTGGCCGGACGCCGCTTTCGCCGAGTTCCACGGTCACCACTTCCCCTACCCCCAGCGGATGATCCGCACTCGGACCCACAAGCTGGTGGTGAACCCGCCCGACATCAACGAGCTCTATGACCTGGTAGCCGATCCTTACGAGCTCAACAACGTGTACGATCACCCCGCCTACCGGGACGTCCGCCGCGACCTGATGACCCGGCTGTACCGACACCTGCGCCAGGCCGGCGACAACTTCCACCACTGGCTGCCCAGCATGTTCGAGGTGGAGACGGAGGACGACCTGTGGGCCCGCCGGATCACGCCGCGAGACTGGGCACGCAAATGAGACGCGCACCTCCAGTGGGCCGGACGTCGGCACGGGACCAGCCCCTGGTACTGACTCTCGCCCAGGACCTGGAGCAGGGGGAAGTGCAGCCTGCCATCCGGGCGTGGCCACCGCCCAGCCCTCGTTCCGTTGACACGTGCAACAGGTGCTGCTATATGCAGCCGTATCCCCTCGCTAGAGGCAACCCCGGAGGACCTTCATGCCCTGGTGCAACATCGTGACCGGCAGAGCCTGCTCCCAGCCGGAGCAGGAGCAGATCAAGACCGACCTAGGTCGCATCTTGGCCGAGACCATGGACAAGCCCGAGACCGGCCTGGCGGTCACTTTCACCTCGGCCGATGGCTTCTATCGCGCCGGCGTGCCCGCGCCTGATGCTGCGGCAGTGGACCTGCGCTACATCGGGGAGTTTCCCCTGGAGGTGAAGCAGGCCGTCACCCGCCAGGTGTCGCAGTTGCTCCACCGGGTGCTCGGGGTGGACCCGATGAAGGTGATGCTGGTGATGAGCGAAGTCCACAGCGACAATTGGGGCCGCCGGGGCGGAGACTACCCTTAGGCCGTCCCTTCGCCCGACCGGCACAGCGCTTTCGTCGCTTCCTCAGGGTGGCGCTCCTTCTGGCCGGTCTGGGGCTGGTGGTTCTGCCTGTCCTCGCCGCCGCCCAGAACGACGACCTGGACGCCTACCCCTGGCTCTATCGGCGTTCCGGCCCTCCCCTGACCGACGGGGAACCGGTCGCCTCGGTTCTGGTCGTGGGGGACGTCATGCTGGGGCGGGGCGTGGCTCCCGCTTTGGGTGGTGCCGGTGTCAGCGATCCCCTTGCCGCACTGCCCTGGCTCGGCGCCGCCGACCTTACCCTGGGGAACCTAGAATCGCTGATCGTAGACCGACCGCCGCCCGACGCCCACTCGCTGGCCGCGCCACCCGGGGCGGCGGTAGCTCTGCGCCAGGCCGGCTTCGACCTCCTGGGCCTGGCCAACAACCACGCCCTGGACCGGGGGGCCCGGGGTCTGGTGGAAACGGTGGCCCGGCTGCGGCTGGCTGGGGTGGCGGCCGTCGGTGCCGGGCCCAGCGTCGAGACTGCCTGCGCTCCTGTGGTCCGAGAGGTCAACGGCATCCGGCTGGCGGTGCTCGCTTTCGACGCCTCTGGCTTCCCCTCGGGTGAGACGGGTACGCCGGGATGGACCACAGCCGGCTGGGATCAGGCGCGGGCCCTGGCGGCCATCGGCGTGGCCCGCCGGGAGGCCCAGGGCGTGATCGTCTCGGTCCACTGGGGCTACGAATACCAGGTGCACTCGGACCCCTACCAGCGCCGTCTGGCCCGGGCCATGGTGGAGGCGGGGGCGGACCTGGTGGTGGGACACCATCCGCACGTAGTCCAGGAGACCGAGGTCCAGGGCGAGAGCTTCGTGGCCTACAGCCTGGGCAACTTCGTCTTCGATCAGCAGCAGGGCGATACCCGACAAGGACTGGCCCTCCGGGCCCTGTTCGACCGGGACGGGCTGCGGGCGGTGCAGGGGCTGCCGGTGTGGGCCGGGTCGGCTCCCCGGCTGATGAGCCCGCAGGAGGCTAGCCCCTTACTGGAGCGAGTGCGACCGCCCGTTCCTCGCCTCGGCTTCGCCTGCCCGCCGCCCCTCCGAGGGCCGGGCTATGCCTGCCATCCGGTGGAGGTGGATCAGACGCCGGTGCGCGGCCCCTTCGTCGCCGGCGGACTGGACCTCACCGGGGACGGCGTGCCGGAGCGGGTGCGGCTGGCGGACGGGCGGGTGACGGTGAGCGGCGAGGGGTACGCGGACTGGGAGGGCCTGCCTGAGTGGCAGGTGGTGGACCTGGCCCTGGGAGACCCTGACGACGACGGGCGGGGGGAGATGGTGCTGGCCCTATGGAAGCCCGACGCCGACGGGCAACTCCGCAGCCATCCTTTCATCGTGGGCTATCGCGGAGGGGCTTACCGCGTGGTCTGGGGAGGGTCCGCCGTAGCCGATCCCATCCTGGAGCTGGAGCTGGGCGACCTGGATGGCGACGGCGTTCAGGAGCTGGTAGTTCTGGAGGAAGCAGACGAGGAGAGGACCGTGGCCGTATGGCGTTGGCACGGCTGGGGCTACACCCTCATCTGGCGCAGCCCGCCCGGGCCGTACAGCGACCTGGCGCTCACGCCCGACCGAGCGGGCAACCTGGTGATCAGCCTAGCGGGAACCCTCACGCAAGGACGCGAAGCAAGGCATGGGCTTGGCGCCTTTGCCGCTTTGCGTGAGACTGAGGGACCAACAGGAGGAACTGCATGTCCAACATCCGGGAGTTCGTCCTCAACCACGACCTGTTCTGCCATCACGACCATCACCGCTCCTACGGGGAGTTCGAGGCCGAGCGAGAGCAGTACGACTTCCGCCACGTTCTGGGCTACGCCTCGGCCGACCTGGTCACCGCCGCCGGGACTGCGACGGTTCGCGGGCCCGTGACTCGCGAGGAGGTGGTGCGATTCTGGCCCAAGATGCGGGTCACCGGCTACGGGCGGGCTGTCACGCTGACCTCGCGGGAGTTGTTCGGGCTGGAGTATGCGCCGGAGAACTTCGACGCCATCACTGAGGCGCTGCAGGACTCCATCCGTGGCCGGTCCGCGGAGGAGGTGTACCACTACTTCGTCCACGAGAAGGCGCACAACCGCTGGACCATCCAGGATGGGAAGTTCCGGTGCGATACCAAGGATGCCTTGAAGGAAGGCCAGTTCCCCGACTCCTACCGCTTCGCCTTTCGCTTCGACGCCCTTCTAGACATAACGGATGCCCAGCCTATAGACACGCTGGAGTGCTTCCTGGATCGGTCCATCCACACCCTGGAGCAGTTGGTCTCCGGGGTGAATGAGGCCATAGACCGCTTCCGAGCCACGGGCAAGCTGGCCGCACTCAAGATCGGCATGGCCTATCGTCGGGACCTTACCGTCTTCGACCCCACCCGGGCGGAGGCCGAAGCCGCGTTCAACCGTATCCGCAGCCGCAAGGCGTTCTGGGACGGCGTACAGCAGAACACAGGCGCCCTGGATGCAGCAGCGGGGCGGGCCTTGGGCGACTTCCTGTTCCACGCGCTGGTGCAGCGGGCGGCCGACGAGGACCTGCCGGTGCAAATCCACACCGGTTACCTGGCAGGCAACTGGGGCTCTCTGGCGGGGACCAAGGCCCTCAATCTCATCCCCATCTTCGACAAGTACCGCAACGTGCGCTTCGACCTCTTCCATGCCTCCTGGCCCTGGGCCTCGGAGCTGGGAGCCATCGCCAAGAACTACCCCAATGTCTGGGCCGACATGTGTTGGGCCTGGGCCATGAACCCCACCGAGTGTGCCCGCGCCCTATCCGAATGGCTGGATGGAGTGCCCTTCAACAAGATCTTCGCTTATGGGGCCGACACGGGCCTGCCCTGGTGCAACGTGGGCTACTCCCTCCAGGCCAAGATTGGGATCGCCCGCGTGCTGGAGGAGAAGATCGAGGCCGGCTACATGGACGAGGCCACCGCCCGCGAGGTCGCCTCGGCCATCATGCTGGAGAACGGGGAGGAGTTCTACCGACTGGGCTGATACGCTTGTGCGCTCCCCGCCGGTCCGCGGCCCGTGCGGGAGGCAATACGGAGGTAGGAAGGTGAGACGAGCGACGAGTGTGGCAGCAATGATCCTGGTCGCGGCCCTGCTCATCGTCGGCTACGCCCCGCGGGCGCTGCCGGCTGCGGCCCAACCAGACTCTCCCGGCACGGTGACCGTCACTGGCGACGCCGAGGTTCGGGTCGTGCCTGACGAAGTAGTGTTGATGCTGGGGGTGGAGACCTGGGACAAGAACCTGGGGAGGGCCAAGAGCGAGAACGATGAGATCGTGCAGCGGCTGCTGGCGCTGGCCGAGGACAGCGGCATTGAGTCGCGTCACGTCCAGACCGAGTTCCTACACATCGAACCCCGGTATCGCGATGGCTATGAGAAGGTGGACTTCATCGGGTACTTCGTGCGCAAGACCGTGGTGGTGACACTGAGCGACCTGGCGCTGTTCGAGAGCTTCCTCTCCCAGTCTCTGGAGGCGGGGGCCACCCACGTGCACGGGGTCGAGTTCCGCACCACCGAGCTGCGTCGTTACCGGGATCAGGCCCGGGCCCTGGCAGTGAATGCCGCTCGGGAGAAGGCGGAGGCCCTATGCGCCGAGCTGGGGCAGCGGGTAGGCGAGCCCAAGGAAATCCGGGAGGAATACAGCCGCTGGTGGTCTCCTTACAGCTCCTGGTGGGGGTACGGATGGGGCTCGTCAATGGCCCAGAACGTGATCCAGCAGGTGGGCGAGGGCGGGGACGTGATGGGAAGCCTGGCCCCGGGGCAGATCACGGTGAGCGCCAGCGTCATGGTGGTCTTCGAGATGAGGAGTGACACGTGATCCGTGAGGCGTGACTCACGACACCTGGCCCGTGGCCTATCACGTGTCACCGCTCACGGATCACTGCTCACGTGTCAGGGTTCACTCCTCGCTTGCCGCGCATCGGCTCCACCAGCATGTGCTTGCCGTCGGTTTGCTTCACCCGGAAGAGGCCGCTGCCCTCCACGGCTTCCCTCGCCTCGGCCATGGGCATGTGCCCGGGGTCCATGAAGAGCAGGCCATCGGGCTTCAGCAGCCGGTGGATCTCCTGCAGCAATGCCGGACGGTCGCCGATGGCGTGGAAGGTGTCGAGCAGCACCACCAGATCCACGCTGTCGGCGGCGATGGGGGTACGGTAGGAGTCCACCAGGATGGGCTCGACGTTGGCCAGCCCGGCTCGGGCGATCCTCTTCCTGACCGCCTCGATGGCCAATGGCTGGATGTCCACCGCGTACACCTTGCCGGACGGCCCCACCCGCTGCGCCAGGGGAACGGCGTAGCGGCCCGGGCCGCAGCCGTAGTCCACCACCGTCATCCCCGGCCGGATGGGAGCCTGGGCCAGGTGGGGCTCGGGTGGATCCAGATGCAATAGGTCCTGAAGCCGGTACTGCCAGAGCATGAGCCGGTAAGCGGCAGCCTCGTGCCCGCCACCATGCTTCGCCATCGGCCCGCACCTCCTGCTGAGAGCAGGTTACAGGTTACAGGTTATAGGTTACAGGTTATAGGTTATAGGGAATAGGGAGGAGACCTTGGCCCGCCAGCCGGCTCTCGCTGCGCACCCTACTCCCTGTAACCTATCCCCTGCAACCTGTAACCCTGTCTAGAAGAAGGGGAAGAGGCGCTTGAACGTGGCTTCGTCCACCTTGCCGCCGTATTCCCCGAATTCGAGGGCCTCGGCGTACTTGACCTGCGAGCCCTTCTCCTCGCCGTAGAGCTTCTTGAGCAGATCGCGGAAGCGATCGGCGTCCCGGGCCATGGGCGGCAGCCACTGTTCCGCCATCCACCGCTTCCGTTCGGCCTCGTCTTGGGGCACCTGGTCCAGCTTGTTCTGGTTGTAGGGCATCCACTCGTAGAACTGGGAGACGTGGCAGTCCAGCATGTCCACCTTGGTCTCGATGACATCGTCTATGCTCACGGCGACGTCGGGAGTAAACGGGTAAGGACGCCGGAAGTTGTCGGCCCAGTAGGCCACCGCGGGGTTGTACATCAGGTGAGGTGTGAGGGCCTGCACGTTAGGGATGGTGACGGTGTAAGAGGCGTCCGACACCAGTTGGGAGGCGTAGCGATGGTCGGGGTGGTAGTCGTTGGGCCGGTTGGTGATGATCAGATCGGGCTCATACTCCCTGATGATGCGGACAATGGTCCAGCGGTTCTCCAGCGTGGGCAGCAGTTGCCCGTTGTTTATGTCCAGGACCTGATACTCCACCCCGGCGATAGCGGCGGAGCGCTGGGCCTCTTCGTAGCGACGGCGTGCCAGTGGCCCCCCGCCCATGGAGAAGTGGCCGGTGTTGCCGTTGGTCACGGACACGAACTTGACCTTGTGCCCCAGGCGGGTGTACTTGACCGCTAGCCCTCCGATGCTGATGTCGCAGTCGTCGGGATGGGCACCGAAAGCCAGGATGCGAAGCGGTTCGGACATGATACCTCCTGGGTAGGTTATAGGTTACAGGTTACAGGGGGTAGGGGATAGGAAGGAGACCTTGGCCAGCCAGCCGGCTCTCGCTGCGCACCTTGCTCCCTGTAACCTATAACCTGTAACCTATAACCTGTCTAGAAGAAGGGGAACAGTCTCCTGAATGTGGCCTCGTCCACCTTGCCGCCGTACTCGCCGAACTCGAGGGCCTCGGCGTACTTCACCTGCGAGCCCTTCTCCTCGCCGTAGAGCTTCTTGAGCAGATCCCGGGCCCGGTCGGCCTCGTGGGCGAAAGCCTCTAGTCGTCTCTTGGCCATCCAGGCGCGGCGCTCGGCCTCTCCCTCTGGCACTTCATCGAGCCTGTTCTGGTTGTAGGGCAGCCACTCGTACATCTGCGAAGTGTGGCAGTGGATCATGTCCAGCTTGGTCTCGATGACGTCGTCAATGCTGATAGCCACATCCGGGGTGAAGGGGTAAGGACGCCGAAAGCTGTCTCCCCAGTAGGCCACCACCGGGTTGTACATGAGGTGGGGAGTGAGGGCCTGCACGTTGGGGATGGTGACGGTGTAAGAAGCATCCGACACCAGTTGGGAGGCGTAGCGATGGTCGGGGTGGTAGTCATTGGGCCGGTTGGTGAGGACCAGGTCGGGGCGGAACTCCCTGATGATGCGCACCACCAGCCAGCGGTTCTCCAGAGTGGGCATGAGTTGCCCGTTGTGGATGTCGACCACCTGGTACTCGATGCCGGCCACTCGGGCGGCGCACTGGGCCTCTTCGTAGCGACGGCGCGCCAGGGGGCCGCCGCCCATGGAGTAGTGCCCGGTATCGCCGTTCGTGAGGGACACGAGCTTGACCTTGTGCCCCATCTGGGCGTACATAATAGCCAGCCCGCCCACACGCGTGTCGCAGTCGTCGGGATGGGCACCGAACGCTAGAATGCGTAGTTGGTCGTGCATGTCGCGCTCCAGTCCATCATGTTGAAGGATGGGCACCACATTAGCATCGTACGGCCGGCTGTCAAAGGGGACGGGTGTCTGTCGGCCAGGGAGCAGGGGGAAGGCACAGGTACTGCGAGAGGGGGCAAGAAGCCCCTTCTGATCGCGGGCACGCGCTAGCGCCGCGCCCGACTCCCCGGAACGGGTAACCTGTATCATCCTAGGTCACCACGCGGAGGAGCGAGTGCAGGAGAGCAAGATCGAGCGGCAGGGCCGCCGCGGCGACGACCTGGCGGCAGAGCGACTGGTGCGGCGCATCTGTACCGACCTGGTGCGCTTGCCTTACGAGGCCTTGGGCGAGGGCATAGACGAGGCTCTGCGCCTGGCGGGCCAGTTCTGTGGGGCCGACCGCAGCTACGTCTTTCTGTTCCGGGATGGCACCGACTGGATGGACAACACCCACGAGTGGTGTGCTCCCGGAGTGGAGCCGCAGATCCTTCGGCTGCAAGCTCTTTCGAGCGCCGACTTCCCCTGGTGGATGGCACACCTCCGACGCGGCGAACCGATCGTGGTTCCTGACGTGAGCAGCCTGCCTCCAGAGGCGGAGGCGGAAAGGGAGATTCTCCGGGCCCAGAGCATAGAGAGCGTGGTCGTGCTACCTCTGGTTGCCTCAGGCGAGCTCCTGGGGTTCATCGGGTTCGACTGGGTCCGGCCCGGCGCTGCCGCTTTCGACCGAGAGGCTCATTTCCTTCACATGGTGGGTGAGGCTGTGGCCAACGCCATCCATCGGGGGCGGGTGGAGGGGCGGCTGCAGGAGGCCAGGAGCTTGAGTGAGGCCCTGGACCGGGTCGACGCCGCTGTGAGTGCCACCTTCGACCTCGACATGATGATGGCGGCAGTGATGCAGGAATGCCTGCAAGCCCTGAAGGCCGACGCCGTGGCTGTGATCCTGCGCGAGCAGGACGAGTGGGTGATCGCCTACGCCTCCGGCCATGTGCCGGGCCTCGTGGGTCGGCGTGGCTCGGAGGCGCAGTTTCCTCTCTGTGGTCGGGTGGCTCAGAGGCGACGCTTGGTGATGATCGAGGATATTGCCAGCTCCCAGGTTAGCCCAGGCTCGTGGCTGCTTGAGGCTGGGTACCAGGCTTGTCTGGGCGTGCCACTCCTTACCGACCACCGCGTCAAGGGGGTGCTGTCATTCAGCTACTGCCGTCCCACGGCTTTCACCCGGGCTCAGCGGGAGTTTGCCACCCATCTGTCCGCGTTGATCTCCCTGGCGCTGGAGAGATCCCGCTTATACCAGGCCGAGATTCGGCATCGCCGGTTCCTGCAGTCGGTGACGGACAGCATCCCCGTGGGTATGGCCGTGGTGGACGGCGAGAGCCTGCGACTCAAGTGGATCAACTCGGGGGGCCTGGCGCTCCTGGGTGAGCCTTACCGATCGCTGGCGGTACCTGGAGTGCCCATAAGCGACCTGGTGCCAGACGGCGAGGCCAGCCGCCTGGCCCATGCCATACGAACCGTGAGGGACACCGGTGTCCCCTGCCAGCAGGAGGAAGCTAGGCTGGATGGGCTTCCCCGGGGGCTGACCTATTGGTGGGTGACGGTGATGCCCTCTGAGTCTCCTGACGGGGGCCGGGACGTTCTCATCGTGGCACGGGAAGTCACCGAGTCGGTGAGGGCTCGCCAACGAGTGGAGGAGCTGGCCGCCAGTCTGGAGCATGAGCGCGACGTGCTCCGGGCCATCATGGATAACACCGACACCTACCTGGCCTACCTCAACCGCCGCCTGGAGCTGGTGAGGGTCAACGCCAACTTTGCTGATGCCCTCGGCACCACCGCCGAGAGCCTGGTCGGCCGCAGCTTCTTCGACGTGCTGCCGGACCTCGAAGTCCGGCGGGTATTCGAGTGGGGTCGGGACTCGGGCCTTCCGGTTCGCTTCCACGAGCGGGGCTTTACCTTCCCCCGTTCCAGGGAGTTCGGGCCTGAGTACTGGGACTGGTCCCTGGTGCCGGTGAAGAACTCGAAGGGGGAAGTGGTGGGGCTGGTGCTCTGCCTGCTGGACGTGACGGCGTCCGTCCGGGCCCGAGGGCGCATCGAGGAACTGGCGGCGGAGAGCCAGCAACGCGCGGCTGAGCTGGAGGAAGAGCGCGCTCGGCTGAGAGCGGTGATCGAGAGCGCACCCGAGGCCATAGTGGTGTGCGACCGGGAGGGGCGAGTGCAGCTCGCCAACCGGGCTGCCGAGGGGCTCCGCGCCCATCCTCTGGTCGGAGGCGCACAGCCAACGGATAGCGATGCTGCCAGGGTATGCCACGGCGACCTTCGTCCCTACCATCCTGATGAGCTGCCCCTGGCCCGGTCCGCTCGGCACGGTGAAGTCTGTGCCGCCGAAGAGGTGATTCTGCTTTGGGGAGACGGCAGAAGGCGGGACCTGCGGGCTAGTTCGGCGCCCATCCTCGACAGGGAGGGCTATATCACCGGGGCGGTGGCGGTGTACCAGGACATCACCGACATCAAGGCGGCGGAGCGGGAGCGAGCTCACCTGGAGGAGATGAAGTCCGAGTTCCTCGCCAGCGTGTCCCACGAACTGCGCACTCCTCTGGCGTCCATCAAGGGTTACACCGAACTCCTCCTGGATGGGGGAGCCGGCCTGCTGAGCCCGCTACAGAAGGAGTTCCTGGGAACCGTTTTCGAGAGCGGAGAGCGACTGGAGTGGTTGATAGACGACCTCCTGGACGTGTCGCGGCTGGAGAGCAACCGGTTCGACATGGAGATGGCTTTGGTCCGGCCAGGGGAGCTGCTGCGCAGTTCCGTTGCTCGCATCCAGCCGGTGCTGGAGGAGCTAGTGGTGGACTTGGTGGTGGAGGAAGAGCCCCCTCTGCCCGAGATCAGGGGAGATCCGCGGCGCTTGGAGCAGGTGGTGAGCAACCTGCTCAGCAACGCGGTCAAGTTCACCCCGCCGGGAGGCAAGATCGTCGTCTCCGCCCGTCAAGTGGACGGCAAGACTCTGGAGATCGCCGTCAGCGATACGGGAGTGGGCATACCGGCCGATGATTTGCCCCACCTTTTCCAGCGCTTCTTCCGTGGCCATAACGTGACCGAGTCAGGCGTGAGCGGCACCGGCCTGGGGCTGTACATCTCGAAAGCGATAGTGGATATGCATGGCGGCACCATTGAGGCAGAGAGCGAACTCAACCGCGGAAGCACGTTCAGAGTGCGTCTGCCCATCATGGGCCCGACCGACGGCGAGAGCGTGTGAGCGAAGATCGGTGAGAGGGGAGAGGAAGGCAGATGGTACGGGTTCGGCACTACAGCGAAGTACCGGCGGAGGTGGCCGCTGAGGGAGTGACCATGCGGTTGGTGATCGGGCCGCGTGAGGGGGCGCCCATCTTCAACCTGCGTGTCTTCGAGGTGGAGCCCGGCGCCAGCACGCCCCACCACAGCCACTGGTGGGAGCACGAGGTGTTCGTCCTGGCGGGCCGCGGTGTGGTAGTCAGCGATGGAGGAGAAAGACCCATTGCCGAGGGTAGCACGGTACTGGTGCCTGGAGGCGAGGCCCACCACTTCACCAATACGGGCGAGGATAGCCTTCGCTTCATCTGCCTGGTTCCTCAGGAGTGGCTGGAGGGCGTGCGTCCGCTCAGGGAATGAGAGGGGGCTCATAGGTAGTGTTGAGGCCGTCGGGTTCCTGCTTCTGTAATGTACCTCTAAGGTTGCCTTTATGGGCTTTTAATGCGGCTTTGCCACAATCTAAGGTGAATCGAGGGAGAGAGGACACAACCATCGGGTGGAATCCCCCCATTCCACCGCCTCTTGTCTCCTGTTCCCCCCTTCATACCACGCTTACGGGGAGCCCAGGTAGGGCTCCCCGCCTCTCTGTCCGTTCGGGGCGGCGTGACCGCCACTGGCGCTGCAGAAGCTCATCTGCTGACCTCGGGCCGAGCTACCGCGCCGAGCCGGGAGGGTTGCCTCCTGCTATAATGCGGCCTAGCCGCCACTCGGCCATCGTGCCTACCGGCAGCGGGAGGGGACACATATGAGCTACGAGGAGCTGCATCGCGACGCACTGGTGGTGGATTCCCACAACGACACTATCGTGGCTCACATACGGCGCGGCAACCTGAGCCTGGCCCAGGGCGATCAGGGGGTCGAGGGCCGCTTCTCTGGCACTATCTCCTTTCTGCGCGGGCATGAATCCCCTCGAGAGGGGGCAGAACCGATCCAGATCAACTTCCCCAAGATGCTGCAGGGTGGCATCGATGCGGGCTTCTTCGCCGTTGACGTGACGCTAGCGCGGCACAACCACCTGGCCTACGCCATGGACGGTTTCGGCTACCTCTTCCGCGACCTGGAGCAGAGCGGCGCTGCCGCCGCCATAGTGCGCCGCGCTAACGACATCCTTCGCGCCCGGCAGCAGGGCACACCAGCTATTGTGCTCGCCATCGAGCACGCCGACGGCACCGAGCACAGCCTGAACGTCCTCCGATCCCTGTACGAACTCGGGGTCCGGTCCATCGGGCTAACCCACAACGTCAGCAGTGCCGCCGCCGATGGCAACCTGGAGGCGCGCGACGGGGTGGGGCTGACTCACTACGGCCGGGCGCTGGTGCAGGAGATGAACCGGCTGGGGATGCTGGTGGACCTGGCTCACGTCAGCCCGTCGGCTTTCTTCAGCGCCTTGGAGGTGACAACGCGCCCGGTGATCTTCTCCCACGGCAACGCTCGCGCCCTTTGCGACCATCCGCGCAACCTGAGCGACGATCAGCTCCGGGCTCTGGCCCGCAATGGCGGGGTAATAGGACTGAGCTTCGTGCCCATGTTCGTGGATAAGCGGAACCCCAGCCTGGAAAGGTTCTTGGACCACGTGGATCACGTGGCTAGGGTGGCCGGCGTGGAGTCAGTGAGCATCGGGTCGGACTTTGATGGAGGGGGGACCCTCCTGCCCGATGCCACTCACATGCCTCGCATCACCGCTGGACTGCTGGAGCGAGGATACGGCGAAGCCGACATCCGTAGGATTCTGGGGGAGAACACCCTTAGAGTACTGGGTGACGCCATCGGTCGGTAGAGCGGCAAGGCAGGCACAAGCGCACAGAGCTACGGTGTGGCTAGTGGTTCTGGCCCTACGGACGACAGGTTGGTTGTAGGGACGGCACGGGGGGCCGCCCTGCCGTAGGCGCAGGACCCAGGCCTCCGCAGGGCGGCCAGCCACCAGCCCAAACGTTCCTGGGCCGGCACCCCTGGCCGCCCACGGCCACGGAGGAATGATGATCTCCAGAAACCTTCTCATCGTCATCGTAGACGCCCTCATCGCGATGGTCCTTCTCTGGTCGGGGGTGAGAGCGCTGGTGCAGGACCGCTCGGCCATCGTCCGGGCGTTCCCCCGCATGGAGCTGTCTGCGGTGCTGCGGGGCTTGCTCGTCCTCCCCTTCGCTTTGACTGCCCTGTTCGTCGCGGTCGCCTTCGTCCTCGACCGGCAAGGAGACGTCTCCGTCCGCGCCGCGCAGGCTGTGTTTCTGCTGGGCTGGTGGGGCGCTGCGGTCATCATGGTTTTCAGCATCTTCGTGGGACTGCGCTCGCCAGCATCCGTGCCGGCGTCGGCGGTGATAGGCCTCCTGTTCGCCCTGCCGCCGCTGATCCTTTTCACCTCCACGGCTCGGTTCGCGGAGATGTTCTCGGTAGACGGGTACGACCGACCGGTGATCATCGGTCTGGCCCTGGCGGCCATGAGCTACACCGTGATTAGACGGCTCGAGAGGGCGAAGCCCGCCGGCTGATCGGGACGCGGGGCCATCGAGGTCGTGAATGCGTTCAAGATCGGGGGAGCTGGCCACGCCCGCGCGTCAGCCTGGGCATGAATCGCCGGGCTGCGGCAAGCCAATCCGGCTTCGGCAGGCTGGCGCAGTCTCCCAGTGAGCCGGGAGCCTTCCCGGAGCGTAACGAGGGCACCAGCTTGGCCTTCTCCCCTGTTCGAAGCTCGGCACCCCTCGAGGAGTTCGCGCGCCCACGCGCGAAAGGGCCCTGGCAGCAAACCTCCCCGCCAGGGTGCCGCCGCGCCTGGAGGCGGACGCCTCAAGAGAGTGACCTAAGCCCAGCGAAGCACCAGAGCGGGGTCGCGCGCGAAGACTTGTCCCCCCGATCCTGAGCTCTTGCGAGGTCTTGCTGCGGACCTTCGCTTTGAGGTAGGATGACGTGCAGAGGTGGCAGTAGATGTCCACGCTGTTCGCTCTCCCGATCCGAATCGAGCGCACAGAGACCGGAGGCTACCTGGCTACCAGCGACGCTCTCCCGGGCTTCCTGGTGGAAGGTGAGACGATGGAAGATGTGTATGGGCAGGCGCCGGTCGTCGCCCGGGAGTTGCTTGAGGCGTACAGGCAGCTCGACATGCCGCTTCCCGCCCGCCTCCAGCCTGTGTCGGAGGAGTTCAGTCTCTATGTACTCGTCGCGGCCTGATGCGCTACGGCGAGTTAGCGAAGAGACTCCGCCGTTTGGGTTGTGAGTTCGTGCGTCAGGCCGGCGGCAGCCACGAGATCTGGCGTAACCCCAGTACTGGCGGGATCAGCGTAGTGCCCCATCACACCCGCGAGATCGCTCCGAGGACTCTGTCGACCATCCTGCGTCAACTCGGGCTCACACTGGAGGACCTGCAGGGCCGCTAGGGGCTTCCTGTGGGGCGCGATGCGGGCTGCCCTCTGGAACCTCCTCGGTAGGGCTCGGGGTGCGAGCCGGCGCTGCTGTCCCTCACCGCCGTCCGTAGTCTTGCGGCTGCCGCCTCTGCTCCATGGTCCGCTCCACCTCTTGCCTCGCCTCCGCCAGGCTCTCCGTCACTGCCTTGGCCACTCCGCTGCAGCGGGTGGCGATGGCCTCGAAGACCCGGTGGCCGATCAGAGCATGGCCGAGATCATTGGCGTGCACGGTGTCCGGATGGATCGCCCAATCCGCCCTGCCTTCGGCCTCCCAGATATCGGCCAGGATGCAGCCCTGCTCCCGAGCAAGCTGGCGGATGACCAGGTTGTAGACTTCGCTGGCGGCGATGCTGCCTACATCGTACGGGGGATAGAGGTCGTAGGCAGTCATGTAGTAGACGGTGGTCAGGACCATGACCGGATTGCAGGCCTGCCGCACGTCCTCAATGATCTGCTTCATGTCCTGGCGGAAGTCCTCCGGCGGCATGCCCGCTCGCATGTCGTTGAGGCCGTAGGAGAGGATGAAGAGGTCTGGCTCCAAAGGGATCACGTCCTGACGGTAGCGCTCCAGGGCGCTGGGCTTGGCGGACGTGGGGTACCCCGGGCTCCGGGGCGAGATAGCGTTGGCGCCAATGCCCTTGTTGTGGAGCGCTACCGGGGTCCCCTGGAACTCACCGAGGAGCCGAGCCGTCACATTCACCCAGCGACGCTCCTCACTGGAGGCGGAGGCACCGGCCACGTGGCTCTCGCCCAAAGCTACCATGGTGCGGAAGGGATCGGGGTGCAGGTCATGTCTCATCTTTCCTCCCGATTAGCTTGCCGGCCCGGCGCTGGAGGGAGAAGCGGAGCCCCCCTGCGTCCCGCCGCCCCGGCGTATCACCAGCCGTACGTTGGGTGGATCCTCCCGTCGCTCCACTGTGTCGGCCCCTGCTCGGCGGAAGATGGCAACCATATCCGCCACGGAGTAGAAGCGGCTCCGCATGAGAAGGAGTCGCTCGGCCAAGGCTATGGCCTTCACCGGGCGCAGGCGAATGTCGGGCTCCTCGATCACGGCGATGCCGCCCGGGGCCAGGACGCGCACAACCTCCCGCGCGGCCGTAGCCTGGTCGTCCAGGTGATGGAAGACGTCCACCATCACCAGCCGGTCGAAGGTCTCATCGGCGAACGGCAGCGTTTCTGCCCAACCGACACACGCGGGCAGCTCCTTGGCGGTAGCCTCTCGCGCCATGGCCCAGGAGGCGTCTAGCACCACTAGGAGGCACTGGCACCCGAAGGTGCCGATCACCCGGCCAGTGCCGCCGCCCACGTCCAAGACCCGGTGCCCGTCCCTTACCGCTAATAGCCTGAGGAGGGGTTCGGGACCGGAGTAGGGCAGGAGGCGGTCGTAGAACCGAGCCACCAGATCGAAGTGGCTGCGAGCCAAGGTGCTCCTCCCTACCGACTCCGATCAGCCTCGGGCGGAGGACTCGCCTGGCGGGCCAGAATGAGCGCGCAGGCCACGCCGGTCAGGTTGAACAAACCGATCACCAGAAAGGGGAGGCCGCTGTTCACCTGGACCAGCCACCCCGCCAGCTGAGTGCCCGCGATCATCCCCGAGTACCAGCAGATGTGAGTGAAGCCGAGGGTGCGTCCCTGCTCACCGGCGGGCGAGACCTGGCTAATCAGGCCGGGGATGGGGACCGATAGGGCCCAGGCGAAGCCGGCGCCCAGCACTCCGGTGAGGTAGAGGCCGATCAGGCTATCGGTGACGGCGGAGGCAGCGAGCGACGCCAGCACGATCAGGGCGCTCAGGGCCACTACCAGACGGGTGCGGTCCATGCGGTCGCTCAGCCTTCCTACTGCCAGCTGGCAGGCGGAGGCGAAGAGCAGGCTCACGGTACCGTAGTAGGCGGCGATGGCGGGAGAATGGGAGACACGGTATATGAGGAGGGGTAAGAGCAGCGCCGCCGTACCCCAGTAGGCGGTGGGCACGAAGCGCAGGGCTCCCAGTAGGAGCACCGGAGGGCGTCTTATGATGGTCCCGTAGCCGGACAGGCTCTGGGCCGAGTTGAGGCCGTGGGCCTGGCCTCTGGTGTCGGGCATGAAGAGGACGCCTGCCAGGAACACCATCGTGCCCAGCGCCGC
>JABLXR010000040.1 GCA_013178015.1 Anaerolineae bacterium | reverse complement strand
CTACAGCCGAGGCGGCGGAGCCCGAGTCCCAGGCTCAGCCAGAACCTGCAGCCGCTGAGGACCAGGCCCAGGTAGAGACCGAGGCCGAACCAGCCGGGCCGACGCCGGTCGAGCCGGAGGAGGCCCTGCGGCCCGAGGCATCCTAAGCCGCCCGAGCCGACACGCTCCCGCGCTGGAACTGGGGAGATGACATGCGACCTCTGATTGAGTTCATCGCCCATAACCTGGTAGAGCACCCAGAGAAGGTGCAAGTGCTAGAGCTGGTGGGACCGAGAGCCACTCTCTACCGGCTCCGGGTAGATGCCAGCGACGTCGGACGCGTCATCGGCAAGGGCGGCAGCGTCGCCAATGCCATGCGCACTGTCCTTCGTGTCGCCGCTGAGAAGAAGGGGCAGCGCGCTGTCCTGGAGATAGACTGATCCAGGGGCCATCCGGCGGGTACCTGCCACTGTGCCTGTGAGCCTTCTGCCCCCAGTGGATGGGGCCGGACCGCTATCAGGCACACCCACTGATGCCCCTCACGCCTGCATGGCCCCCGTGCCGGAGGAGTGTGCTGGCCGACTACGATCCTGAGGATACCCCCTACTGGCTTGCTCTCAGTCGCGTCCAGGGCTTGGGGTCCGGGCGCATTCAGCACCTCCTGAGCCGCTTCGGGTCGCTGCGTCGCGCCTGGCATTCGGACGATACCGAACTCCTTTTCGCCGGGCTTCCGCGCTCGGTCGCGGAGGAGCTGCTTCGCAGCCGTCGGCGGATAGATCCCCAGGCTCAAGCCGATCTGCTGGATCGCCGCGGCGTCACCGCGCTGCCCCTGACTCACCCGGAGTATCCCGAACGCTTGCGCCATATCTCCTCTCCACCCCCAGTGCTCTACGTGCGGGGAGCCCTACTCGAGTGCGACAGCCTGGCAGTGGCGGTGGTGGGCACCCGCCGGCCGACCCGCTACGGTCTGGAAGCTACGCGCCGCATAGTAGCCGGTCTGGCTGCGTCCGGCGTCACTGTGGTGAGTGGCCTAGCTCTGGGGATAGATGCCGCCGCCCACGAAGCAGCGTTGGACTCGGGTGGGCGCACCCTGGCGGTGCTGGGCTCGGGGGTGGACGTCATCTACCCCGTCCGGCATCAGGGGTTGGCCGCGCGGGTGGTGGAGAACGGTGCCTTGCTCAGCGAGTATCCTTTGGGCACTCGACCCGATGCCCGCAACTTCCCTCCACGCAATCGCATCATTAGCGGCATGTGTCACGGTGTGCTAGTGGTGGAAGCAGGGGACCGCAGTGGTGCTCTCATCACCGTCCAGTTCGCCCTGGAGCAGGGGCGGGACACCTATGCCGTCCCCGGAGGTATCTTCTGGCCCATGAGCCGAGGCACCAACCGCCTCATCCAGCGCGGAGAGGCCAAGCTGGTTACCTGCGCCGAGGACGTCCTGGAGGAGATGGATCTGCAACTAGTCGCAGCCCAGGCCGAGGTGCGACTGGCCATGCCGACGGACGACAACGAACGGCGGGTGCTGAGCTGCCTCAGCCCGGATCCGTTGCACGTGGATGAGATCGGCCGGAGTAGCGGCCTGCCCGTGGCCACCGTCTCCAGTACCCTGGCCTTGTTGGAGCTCAAGGGGCTGGCGCGCTCGGTCGGGGGCATGCACTACGTTCTGGTGCGCGAGACGGGGCTGGCTTACACTCTTGATTGAGGGGACCGATTGTGGAACGGTCCCCGAGGCCCTTCTAGCGGCTAAGTGCAGTCAGGCCTTTCCCAGGAGGTTCGCTCCCAATGTACGCCCTGATACTGGCCGGAGGCCAGGGGACCCGCCTCTGGCCGCGCAGTCGTCAGGACCGGCCCAAGCAGCTGCTGAACATCGTTTCGCCCAGCACCATGCTGCAGGAGACCTTTGCCCGCCTGGGCCCCCTGATGCCGCCCGATCACGTCTATGTCGTCACCAACACGGTGTGCGAGACGGAGGTCTGCCGGCAGCTCACGGAGGTCCCCCCGGAGAACATCATCGTCGAGCCTTCGGGGAAGAACACCGCGCCGGCGGTCGGCCTGGGCACCCTCTACATTCGCCGTCGCGATCCACAAGCCGCCGTGGCTGTGCTGAGCGCCGACCACGTGATCCAGCGTGCGGATGAGTTCATATTGGCGCTGCGAGCGGCTGAGAGCCTGGCCCAGCAGGGCTACCTGGTAACCATCGGCATCAAGCCCTCCCGTCCCGAGACGGGCTACGGCTATATCGAGGTCGGGGTGCCGATAGCCACCTACTACGGGCATCCCACCTACCAGGTGGCCCGCTTCACCGAGAAGCCGGACCCGGCTACCGCTGAACGCTTTGTCGCCGACGGACGCCACCTGTGGAACGCAGGCATGTTCGTATGGAAGGTGGACCGCATTCTGAACGCCATCGCCAAGCACCTCCCCGACCTGCATCAGGCGCTAGCGGAAGCCGAGGCCGACCTGGGAACCCCCGACGAGCGCTCCACCCTGGAGCGGGTCTGGCGCCGCATAGAGCCCATCAGCGTGGACGTGGGCGTGATGGAGAGGGATGATCGCGTGGCTGTGGTGCCAGCGGACCTAGGGTGGAGCGATGTGGGAAGCTGGACCAGCCTGGCCGAGGTCCTCAGTGCCGACGAACATGGCAACATCGTGGTCGGCGCCGAGCACCTGGGCTCCGAAACTACGGGATCGCTCATCTACGGAGGACGACGTCTGATCGCCACCATCGGTATGAAGGATGTCATCATCGTAGACACGGACGATGTGCTGCTGGTGTGCCCCAAGAGCCGTTCCCAGGAGGTTAAGGACCTGGTAGAGCGGCTGAAAGCCGAGAATCGCGAGGAGTATCTCTAGGAGTCGTTTGCCAGTTGACCGACATACAAGCCTATTGCCTGAAGTGCAAAGCTAAGGTGACCATGGCGGAACCGCACCCCAGCCGGGCGAAGTCTGGCGCTCCCGGGATTGCGGGCCAGTGCCCCAGCTGCGGGAGCCGGCTCTTCCGTCGCACCGCCGGGGCAGCCCAGTCCGCCAGCAGCAGCAAGGCGCCCGCCCGACGCAAGGGCAACCTGGTCATCGTCGAATCGCCCACCAAGGCACGCACCATCCAGCGCTACTTGGGCCGAGGCTATACCGTGAAGGCATCCATCGGCCACGTGCGCGATCTCCTGCGCTCGCGCCTGTCGGTGGACACGGAACGGAACTACGAGCCAACCTACCGCATACCCAATGACAAGCGCGCCGTGGTGAGGGAACTGAAGCAGGCGGTGGATGGGGCCAACGAGGTCTACCTGGCTACCGACCTGGACCGCGAGGGGGAAGCCATCGCTTGGCACATCATGGCCGCTACCGGCCTGGATCCGGAGCGGGCTCGCCGGGTGGTGTTTCACGAGATAACGCAGGATGCCATCCGGGAAGCCTTCCAGCACCCTCGCGCCATTGACCATAACCTGGTGGACGCCCAGCAAGCTCGGCGAATACTGGACCGGCTGGTGGGCTATCAGCTCACGCCTCTGCTGTGGGAGAAAGTGCGCAGCCGGCTGTCGGCCGGCCGGGTGCAGTCGGTCGCCGTGCGCCTCATCGTGGAGCGTGAGCGGGAGATACAGGCCTTCGTCCCCGAGGAGTACTGGACCGTGGATGCCCTCCTGGCGCGGGTCGAGGCGCACGACCAGCAGTTCAAGGCCGCTCTGGTCAAGGCCGACGGCAAGGACGCGGACCTGCCCGACGAGGAGAGCGCCACTCAAGTCTGCGAGCGGCTCAAGGGCGCTGCTTTTCGGGTGGACAGCATCAAGCGGGGCACTCGACGCCGCTCGCCGCCGCCACCCTTCACTACGAGCACTCTGCAGCAAGAAGCTTCGCGGGTGCTGCGGTTCCAGGCGTCCCGCACTATGCGCGTGGCCCAGCAGCTGTACGAAGGGGTGGATCTCGGTCCCGAGGGATCCGTTGGCCTGATCACCTACATGCGCACCGACAGCGTCCACGTGGCCGAGTCCGCTTTGCGAGAGGCCAGGTCCGTGGCGGAAGAGCGGTTCGGCCGTGAGTACCTGCCCGACAGCCCCAGGCGGTACCGAACCCGCTCCAAGAGGGCCCAGGAGGCCCACGAGGCCATCCGTCCTACGTCAGTCCTACGCACTCCCGAGCGCGTCGCTCCCCACCTGAGCCGAGACCAGTTGGCGCTGTACCGGCTCATCTGGCGCCGCTTGGTGGCCAGTCAGATGAAGTCGGCCGTATACAACACCATCGCGGTCGAGGTCGCCGCCGATACGGACGACGGCCACCATTACTTGTTCCGTGCCAGTGGCTCCACTCTCGCCTTCCCCGGCTATCTGGCCGTCTACGGTGGCGAGCGCGGCAAAGGAGAGGAGCCCGAGATCCCGGAGCTCAGCGAGGGCGAGCCGCTGGTCTTGCTGCAGCTTTTGCCGGAGCAGCACTTCACCCAACCGCCCCCGCGCTACAACGAGGCCAGCCTGATCAAAGAGCTGGAGGGGAAGGGTATTGGGCGACCTAGCACCTACGCCGCCATCATCTCCACCATCATCGCCCGAGGCTACGTGGAGCGGCAGCAACGCAACCTGGTTCCCACCGACATCGCCTTCGTGGTGAATGACCTGCTAGTGGAGTACTTCCCTCGGGTGATGGACGTGGGATTCACCGCCCAGATGGAGGACGACCTCGACGAGATAGCCGCCGGTCGCAAGAAGTGGGTGCCCGTGGTGGATGAGTTCTACCGCCCGTTCAGCCAGCGTCTGGAGCACGCCCGCCGGGAAATCAAGGCCGTGCGCATGCGAGACGAGCTGGCTGGTGTGGACTGCGACGTCTGCGGAGCGCCGATGCTGATCAAGTACGGCCGGTTCGGGAAGTTCATCGGATGCAGCAACTACCCCGAGTGCCGCAACACCAGGCCCTTCCTGGAGAAGATCGGGGTGACCTGTCCCGAGTGTGGGTCGGAGCTGGTGCAGCGCCGCAGTCGGCGTGGTCGCGTGTTCTACGGCTGCGAGGCGTACCCGGAGTGCCGCTTCGCCACCCACAGCCGGCCCCTGAAGCAGCGTTGCCTCAGCTGCGGTGGCCTCATGGTGCAGAAGGGCCGTTCCGCTGCCCAGTGCCTCGCCTGCGGGAAGCAGGCCCCCTTGGAGCGCTCCGAGGAGGAACAGGAGCAGCCGGTGGCGGAGGGCAGCTGAGGAAGCACGGCGCCCTCTTGTGGCACGTCGGCGCAGCCCCGACACCAGCACTACCCCTCTTAGCCGAGAAGAGCGAGACGGGCCGTGGGCGTCAGTGGTCTCATGCCCTGGTGCTCCTCCAGGGCCAGTAGCCCTCGGTCGCCAGTTACCAGGCAATCGGCGTGACCGAGAACGCCGGTGGCCAGAACGTAGTCATCCTCCGGGTCGGCCATTGCTCCCGGTAGACATTCGGGGCCGACGAAGATCACATCGGCCTGAGTACGCAGCAGGGCTGTCACCCAGATGATATCTTCGTCGCCGATGCCATACGCACCGCCGATTCTGGGGCAGCGCAGCTTCTCCTCCACCTGAGCTATGATGCCTTCAGAGATGATCAGTAGGAAACGCCCGTGCTGCCAGGCCTCCAGTACCCGTCGGGGAGTGCCTTTGGGTGCGATAATGGCGGAGATGATGACGTTGACGTCCAGGAGCACGCGCATCATCGGCGCTGCGCTTGCCTATCGTCCTGTTCTAGTTCCTCCAGGAGTCTGTCGCTATCGAGGCCCGGATTGCGCCTGGCAATGTCTGTCACCCGGCGGAACAACGCTTCTCGCACTTCGGGGCGAGTGCTCTGGGCCATCAGGAAGTCCTCTAGGTCAGCCTTGGGTATCCGGTACGTACGGCCGATGCGGCTCGCGGCCAGTTTGCGCCTGCGTATGAGGCGGTAGACGGTGTCGGTATTCACCTGCAGGTAGGCTGCCACCTGCTGTGGGGTCATGATCTCGCGCACGACTGCTCACCTCCTCAACCCGCATTCAATCGCACTAACCTGTACTGGTCAATACTCAAGTGGACTCTAGGCTGTTGCAGTTGTCGCGCGTGGCGAGACTGCTACCGCCTTCCCCTGAGGGCAGTGTTCTACCGCTCGATGGCCCGGCGCAGGACCTCCAGGTAGTACTTGTAGTTGTCCAGGGTCACGTCGGGCGGCACCCGATGATCCACCGTGGGGATGTAGCCGCCATCGTCCATGAGAGGTTTGCGCCGCGCCACCTCGGCATCTATGGCCTCGCGCCCGGCGATGAGCGCCAGCTTGTCTATGCCCCCGATGATTAGCAGCTCGCGGCCGTACTTCCGGCGCATCTGCCAGGGGTCCTCATTGCAGCGCACCTCCCAAGGGAACATGCAGTTCACCCCTGCCTCCAGCCACAGAGGCAGCAGCTGGTCAATGCGCCCGTCGCAGTCCACGTAGACCACGTCTACCCCGTACCGATGCAGCACATCGGTGATGCGTCGGTACTCGGGCACCATCATCTCCCGGAACAGCTTGGGCGACAGCAACGGGCCGGTGTTGTAGGCCATGTCTTCCCAGAAGCTGGCGTAGTCTATGGGCAGTGCCTCCAGCACCGGAGTGATCACAGCAATGGCCAGATCGGCGAAGTGCCGCATCATGTCCTTGACCAGACCCGGATCGTCGTAGACAGCCAGGGACAGGTTCTCCACTCCCATCAGGTTCCTGGGCCACCCGTAGATGCTCCCGCACGATATCCCCAATGGGTAGTCCCGCTCTCGCCGCACGCGCACCGCGTCTTCGAAGTACTCCGGCCAGCGCATGGGCGACGCCGGATCGTAACGCTTCTTGACCTCCTCCCACGAGGCCCGGTCCTTGACGGGGAACTCCAGGAAGTGCGGAATGGAACTCCCATCCTTGCGCCGCTCTAGCTTGACCCCCTGCGAGTCAATGACGACTTCGCTCTGGCCCCGGTCCTCGATGACCTCCTCCTCAAACTTGGGGATCATGCCCAGGTTGATGGGAAAGTGCTCGTGCTGCCGATCCATGCCGAAGTAGGTATTGAGCCAGACATCTCGCGGCAGGCCTTGCTCGTACCAGGTCTCGACGGTCTCCGTCCAGAAGCCAAAGTCCCAGAACGGAACACGGTCAACGTCCTGATAGTGCATGGTGCGCACGAAACGCTCGTGGTCGTTCATCAGGTGTTCTCCTCCCCTCAGTGGTCGGCCCCAACTATAGAGCGCAAGTTCCCGGCAGCCAAGACAAGGGCCGATGTGACGGTGGCGGCACCAGTCCACGGCTAGCGCTGGACGTGTTACTCGCCGTCACCGGTGCGCCCCCGAGGGTCTGGGAAGCAACACGCCCGAAACGAGGAGGCGCTCCCACCCTCCGGGGAGCGCCTCCAAGCTAAGGCCAATCCCACCTACGGCCGCTGGGCAGGCCGGAACTTGTACCCGTACACTATGTGGCCGTCGGGTCCGTGCTGGCGCCACTGCCTCAGCACGCTCTCCACCGGCATTCCCACCCGCACATCATCTACGGCTACGTCGGTGATCTGTGCCGTGATCACAGGTCCCTCCTCCAGCTTGACCAAGGCGACCACGTAGGGGATGTCCTGTTCGAACCCCTCCGGCGCCTTGTACATTACCGCGAAGGAGTACACCTCGCCCCGGCCTGACAGCTCCACCTCCTCCATCCTGTCGTCCTGACAGGCGGGGCAGATCGGACGCAACGAGGGGCTAATGCGACCGCAGCCCAGGCACCGCCCTCCGAACAGGCGATAGCGCTCCGCCCGGCGACGCCATTCCCTAGGCAGTTGCAGAGCCATCTTAGTCCGCCTCCAGCACGTGAGTCACCACGGTCGCCCCGCTGCCGCCGATGTTCTGGATCAGCCCCACCTTGGCCCCCGCCACCTGGCAGTCCCCCGCCCGTCCGGTGAGCTGCAACACGGCCTCCACCGCTTGGTACACGCCGGTAGCTCCCACCGGATGCCCGCGGGCCTTGAGACCGCCCATAGTGCAGATGGGGATGCGCCCCTCTCGAGTTACCGCCCCCTCAGTCGCCAGCCGGTAACCCTCTCCCTTGGGCGCGAAGCCGGCTGCCTCCAAGGACAAGACTGCCATAATGGTGAAGGCATCGTGCAGCTCGAAGAAGCTGACGTCGGCCGGGGTCTTGCCGGCCATGTCCAGCGCCCGCGCAGTGGAGGCTGCTACCGCGTCCAGACAGAGCAGCTCGCGCCGGTCCTGCAGCGCCAGCGAGTCGGTCGCCACCGCCGAGCCCGTGATCCTGACCCCTCGGCGGCCCAGCTGCTCTGCCGTCTCGGCATCGGCCAGGATCACCGCCGCCGCTCCGTCCGCCATCGGCGCCGAATCCATCAGGTTCACCGGATCGGCGATCATGGGAGCCTCGAGGTAAGCCCGCTCGCTGATGGCCTTGCGGAACATAGCGTTCGGGTTGCCCACCGCGTTGGCGTGCGAGTTCACAGAGAAGGCGGCAAAGTCCTCACGACGGGGCTCGAACTCGTGCATGTAGCGGCGCATAAGCAGCGCGTTGATGGCCGGAAAGGACAAGCCCACGGCCCCTTCCGCCTCCGCGTCAGCGGCCATGGCCAGCCCGGCGGTGGCGGCACCGTTGACGCTGTCCGTCATCTTCTCAACGCCCACCACGGCCACCGCCCGATGAGCCCCGCTCCTGACCGCCAGGTAGCCCTGCCGCAACGCCGAACCGCCCGAGCAGCAGGCCGCCTCCACCGTGGCCGCCTCGATGCCCCGGTATCCGGCCCAGCTGGCCACCAGTGTTCCCAAATGCTGCTGATCGCTCAGAAGTGCGCCCAGCATGTTCCCCACGTAGAGCGCCTCAGGCGCCTCTATCCCTGAGTCGGCCACGGCCGAGTGCAGCGCCCAGACTGCCAAGTCCCGTAGAGACCGCTCCCAATGCTCCCTCACCGGCACCTGGCCCGTTCCGATTACGTATACTTCATGCGGACGCGAATGTGCCATGGCTGCCTTCCATCAAACCGCCAGCTTGCCGCGGAAGCGGGCGTACATGGCGTAGTCAATGGGTGTGCGCCTCTCCACGTAAGCCAGCGTACTGAGGGCTAGGTCCCGGCGCTCCTGCAGCAGGTCCGTCACCTTGAGGGAGAAAGCATCGCTACCCGCGCCGGAGCCGAAGGAGACTAGCAGTATCCGCTGTCCCGGTTCGGCCTGATCCAGAACCGCCGTCAATCCCAGCAGCGAGGAGCCGGCGTAGGCGTTGCCGATGCGGTCCACCAGCATCCCTGCCCGCGTCTGCTCGGGCCCGAAGCCAAGGTCAGCCGCGACCTTGGCCGGGTACTTGGCGTTAGGCTGGTGTACCACCAGGGCCGAGTAGTCTGAAGCCGTGTAGTCCAGGGCGTCCATCAGCCCCCGAGCGGCCGTCAGCACGTGCTCGAAGTAACCCGGCTCTCCAGTGAACCTTCCACCGTGCCGCGGGTACTGCTGCCCGGCACGCCGGAAGAAGTCTGGCGTATCAGTCACATGCGAGACAGACCCCTCGATGACAGCCAGCGCCCTCTCGGCCGGGCCCACCACGAAAGCAGCCGCGCCCGCCCCGGCGGTGTACTCCAGCTCGTCGCCGGGCTGGCCCTGGGCGGTGTCGGCACCCACAGCCAGGGCGTAGCTCACCATGCCCGAACCGACCAGGGCCACGGCTGCCTGTAGCGCCTCAGTGCCGGCCTTGCAGGCGAACTCGAATGAGGCAGCCAGGACGTTGGGCGTGGCCCCCAGTGCCTCCGCCACCACCGTGCTACTGGGCTTCACGGCGTAGGGATGAGACTCGCTCCCCACCCATACGGCCCCCAGCTGCGAGGCCGCCAGTCGGGCCCGGGCCAGAGCGTTTCGGGCCGCCTCGAAAGCCATGGTGATCGTGTCTTCGTCCGGACCGGGTACGGATTTCTCTTTAATGGGAAGATGGTCACGCCCACCATGCCACACTCTCGCTACCTCGGTGGCAGGAAGCCGATAGCGGGGCACGTAGGCCCCGTACCCGACCAGCCCCACCGGTATCTCGGTCTTCATCACCGTCATCTCAGGTCTGTGTCTCCTGGGTATTCCCCCGCATTTCTCGTACCAATCGCTCCGCCGTCGCCGAGCGGATCTCCCCCTGTTCGATCATCCTGCCGGCCACCGCTTCGACCTCGGCGCCTGCTGCCCCGGCCGCCAGGGCCACCTGCCGGGCGTGCAGCGCCATGTGCCCCCTCTGGATGCCCTCCGTGACAAGCGCCCAGAGCGCAGCCAGATTCTGGGCCAACCCCACGGCCGCCATGACTTCGGCCAGCGCCGAAGCAGTCTCCACGCCCATGAGCCTCAGGCAGGCACGGGCCGTCGGGCAGGCCCGGGTAGCTCCTCCCACCGTGCCCACCGGCATGGGCATCTCCAGGCAGCCTTCCAGCTGTCCGTCCGCGCCGATGGCCCACTGGCTTAGGGGCCCGTACCTGCCCTGACGGGCAGCATAGGCGTGGGCTCCCGCCTCCAGCGCTCTCCAGTCGTTCCCAGTGGCAACCGCCACTGCATCCACCCCGTTCATGATGCCCTTGTTGTGGGTGGCAGCCCGGTAGGGGTCCACCGCCGCCAGAGAGTAAGCCTCGACAATACGCGCCGCCACTGTACTGCCAGCTACCTCGCCGCAATCCAGCTCACCGGGCACGATCTTCACCCTTGCCCGCGCCAGCCTCCGATCGGCTAGGTTGCTGATGACCCTCAGATTGGCCCGCCCGCCGGTGACCGCCTCCAGAAGCGGAGCCACCAACTCCACCGTCGAGTTGACAGCGTTGGCCCCCATCGCGTCGCGCACGTCGTAGATCAGATGCACCACCAGCATCGGCCCCGCTGGGCTCTCGCGGACCACTCGGGCCTCCAGGTCCGTGGCCCCGCCACCGAGCTCCACGATCTGGGAAGGGCGCGAGTTGGCCAGGTTCAGCACCTCGGCTTTGCGCTCCAACACTCTGTAGGCGGCCGCTTCCACATCCCTAAGCCCCAACAGCTGCACTTGCCCGATCATCAGGCTGGGATCGCACTCAGCCACGAACCCGCCGCCACTGCGGGCAGCTCGGGCGGCCTTGCTGGCTCCAGCTACAACCGAAGCCTCCTCGATGGCCATGGGCACCAACACTTCGCGCCCGTTGATCACGAAGTTGGTGGCGATGCCCAGAGGTAGGCCCGTCACTCCAACCACGTTCTCCACCATCCGGTCCGCCACCGCCAGGGTCAGACCGGCCCGGAGCGGCTCTAGCTCCCCAGCCGGCACTCCCGCCGCCTCCGCCAGGCGGTGCAGTCTCTCCTCCGGGCTCAGGCTATAGAATTGTGGAAGCCTCGAGGTAGCACTCATAGCTAATGCTGACAGACCCTCTATCTTAGCTAATCCAGGCCCCGCGCACCACATGAGCACCAACCGCTGCGCCCATCGTGTCAGTACGCCGGACGCCGGCACAGGACCAACTCAGTATGAGGTCGGGAAACTGTCAGAAGCTGTCAGAAGCGGTCTCGGGCACTACCAGAGGGCTGAGCCCCGCCTCTCCACCGCGCCGGCGTCTCGGGCCATCGCGGCCGGCTCTGTATCGTTGGCCCCGTCCATCCGGCGCCAACGGTGCGGCTAGCAGCGTGGCCTGCCAGCCGCACTGGCCGACCCGTTGAACGCAACCTCGGTTCTCAGGGTGGCGATCTTCAGCCGCTACCCGTGCCACTCGCTCCAGTTGCGGTCCAGCCTGAGCGCGCCCACACGCACTCGGGCTACAGAGGCGACGTCCTGCAGCGGCGTGAGCACAAGGGCCATCCCCGGCTGAACCTCTGTCACTACCGCCAGCCCAAGGCAGAGGCCGCTCTGGCCATCCAGTCCCAGCAGCCGAGAGGCCTCGAGCCGCCGCCCACCCCACACGTCGAGCTGAGCCAGGTTCAGGCTGAGCTCGTGGCAATGGGCGAAGTAGCGAGTCCATCGCTCGCGGCGATAGGTGACGCGCTCGTCGCGCCCGCGCTGTCGGGCCTCCGGCTCCACCGTCAGAGTGAAGAGCCTCTGTCGGTAGCGACGGCGCAGGCCGCGCAGGATCGGGCGTAGCTCGTCCTCGCGCTGGAGAGCCACCACGTAGTCCGGCTGCAGTGCCTCGCACTTCCACAGCTTCAGCGCTACCCCTCCTGCGGCCGGATCCACCAGCCCGCTGGTATCCACCAGGACTGTATCGTTTCCGGCCTCCAGCGCCTCCTGGAGAAGCGCCTTGGAGCCCAGCACCATGGGAAGGAAGTGCCCGCGGGGAGAGGTACTGCCAACGAAGTAGAGCCGAGTCTCGTCGTTGCCGTCAGGCCCGCGCCACCTGACTCCTAGCGTGGCGGGAGGACCCACGGTGGTCTGACCGGGGTCGCAGTCCAGGAAAGCCACGTGGTGACCTCTGGCTTCGAGTTCGGCCAGGAGTGCTCGTGCCAGGGTGGTCTTGCCGGTGTCGCTGGCGCCCAAGAAGAAGACAGTGCCGCTCACCCTCTCAGCCAGGGCGGCGGCCCGTGATACCATTAGCTCGAAGGCTCCGAAGCTTGCATCTCCATCTCCGCCAACACCCTTGCCATCTCCTTCACCGCTACACGCTGCTTGCGATATAGGTCCGACTCACTCACTGCCAGCTTGCGAGCAATCTCTTTCGCTCGCAGGCCCTGCACGTATTTCATCTCCAGCACGTTGTACAGCACCCACTCGGACGAGATGCCCCTCTCGCCTGCCGGTCGCAGCGCTTCGATGGCCTTTACCAGCACTGCCCGCAGCGCCCGGATAGGGTTGCCCCCGTTCTCCCTCATAGCCTCCCGCACTACCCGAAGCTGGAGCAGCGGGCTCTCGCGTAGCTGAGGCCCGCCCCAGTAGTGCCGCAAGGCCGCACGCACCAGATTGGGGAACTCCGGGCTGAGTACCGGGTTGGCCAGCATAGCGCTGGTGCGGCCGTACGTGGCGTCGTCCCGCCAGCGCTGCACACTCGCGATCTCCGGGAGAAGCTGCCGCAGGGCAGCGAAGACCTGCCGCTGCAACCGCATGTCCTCGATGGCCGCAGCGGCCTTGGTGGCCAACAGGTCCAGAATGGCCAGTTCCTCATCGTCAACCTCAGCCGGGTCGTCGCGGCTGAGCAGACCCATCACCCCCAAGGGCATTCCCCCATTGCGGTCCAGCAACGCCACCAGCCAGTATCCCCGGCACACGAGGATACCGTCCCGGTCCAAGCCTTCGCTCCCGCCCGTTGCCACCCAGCACCCGCTGCGCTCCTGCAGCCACGCCGCCACGTCTGGCAACTCTGGCACCTCAGGCCGTCCCCCGATGGCACTCTGCACCTGCAGCTCGCCTATGTCTCCCGGAGGCAGCGCCGCAATGAAACCTCCCCGAGAGCGGGAGACGTCGCAGGCGGAAATGAGAATGTTCTCCAGCACTTGGCGATAGTCGGTGGTGGTGAGCAGTCGTCGCTCTAGCTCCCTCAGCCACGTGACCTCCGCTCGGTCCTGGCGGTATGCGAATCGGTCCAGCAGCGGCTGGCCGGCGCTGATCAGCACCTGCAGCATCACCACTACGCCCACCACGGCAAAGATGAGGAAGGCACCCCGCTGCAGGCCCAGCACCTGCATCCCCTGAGGCACGGCCAGCATGACCATCAGCACGCACACGCCCACGAACGGTCCTCGCAGAAGGTACTGGGTGAACGCCTGCTTCACCACTCGCTCCGGCGCCAGCACCCCGTAGTAGGCCACACTGTAAGCCATGACTACCAGCATGCCCATGACCGCCGCGCTCCCGGCCGCGGACAGGGCATGCACCACCCACCCGGATCCCCCACCCGGCATCCCGGCCACTATGAGAAACGGAAACACGCCCAGCGCCGGGGCCACGAAGGATAGCGCCAGGTAGGTTAGCCGCCGGCGCGAGTCGGTAGTCAAAGCGCTCTGCCGCGCCTGAGCGATGTTGGCCGCCCCGAGCACGGTGGTGGCGGCGAAGTAGAGCGAGAAGACCCAGAACAGGGGGCCTGCCTTCAAGTGGGCTGCAGTATCTCCGAACACCCCGTCCCACACCAGCAGGTCGGAGAATACCGTTAGCCCCAGGAGGACCACCCCGATGGCGTACCCTGCAGCCACCGCAGCGAAGCCCCCCGGAGTGCGCCGGTTGACGCTTCGCAACAGGGCCTGGGAGAGGTGCAGATACGCGGCGGGCACAAAGGCGATCCCAAGCCACTGAAACCGCAGCCAGAAGGACACCGCTTCCGGCCCAGCTGCATTGATCACCGCCACATCGCCCACGTACACGACAGTAACAAACGCCATGAGCGCCGTGAACGCTCGCCCGACCGGGCTGTACACGTTGTGCGTGAGCACGTACACCATGAGCGAGAACGACGTGAGCAGGACCGCGGCCGCAAGAGCCCCGTCCAGGCTCACGAGCACCCGACTCAGGCGCAGATCAACGAGGCCCAGTGCCTGGAGCATCACAACCGATACGCAAATAGCAGTGCAATCTCGTGGTCGGAGTACAGATGCTCGTTGTAACCACAGAACTCCATTCCCAGGTGCCGGAAGAAGGCCACAGCAGGCCCGTTCTTGGCTAAGCAGGAAGCCAGCACCACCCGGGCGCGCCTCCGCCGAACCTGATCCACCGCCTGCCGCATGAGCTTCGTCGCGACTCCCTGCCGCCGTCGCTCCGGAGTCACTATCAGGTGGTCCACGGAGGCCAATCTGCGCCCCAGATCATGGGATACAGAGAGCCAGCCGATCAGGTCCTCAGCCTCAGCCACCAGAAACAGATCGCCCCTCTCCAAGCGGATCACCAGGTCGTCCCGAGCGGCCGGATAGGCCACCTCCAGAGACCGGGGAAGTCGCACCTGGGAGAAGAAGACACTGACATCGCCACGCTGCGCGGCCTGCTGCATGTTCCACACGTGCTCGCTCACAACGGAGCCATCTAGCCGTCGGCAGCCGTCAAGGTCACTCAGTGCGGCCGGCCGGACGCGGATGCCAGACGCATCCCGTAGGCTACCTTCTCCCGAGGTCACACGCCGAACGCCGCCATCCGGAAGGCTCGAAGTAGTTCCCGGTAGCGCTCGCCATGAGCCTGGAACAGCATCCCGCGTTTCATCCCGTCCACGTGCCGGAAGGTGACCCAGAGGTTCTCTTCCGGGATGAACTCCCGCGCCTTCTCCGGCCACTCGATCACTCCCACGCCGGAGCCCCCTATGACCTCGCCGGCGTCGAACCCGGGGAAGCAACCTTTTTCGATGCGGTAGAAGTCAACATGATATAGCGTTAGGCCTTTGGGCGTCCTGTACTCGTTCACGATGGTGTACGATGGGCTGGAGATGATCCCACGTACCCCCATGCCCCTACCCACGCCTTGGGCGAAGCGCGTCTTGCCACTGCCCAGCGGACCCTGGAGACAGATGACGTCACCGGCCTGCAGGAATTCACCCAGGCGCTCGCCCAGGCGCCGGGTCTGCTCCTCGCTGTGGCTGGTGAAATCCAGATCGTCAGGGTTGAGTATCGGGCTCATGGCTTGTCGTGCCTCTGACCTCTCGGCATTATACGCTGGGCCAGGGTAGCCTACAATCCGTTCCTGCGGCCACACTTCAGGGCACAGAGGCACCTGGCCGCGTGTCGGCCTGGTGCCGCACCTCCCCGACACTGGGCTCTACCGCCCTGGCGCGGCATCCTCCGGCATCCGTAGGTACAGCCAGTAAGCAGCGAGGCTGTAGTAAGCAGTGAGCACACTCAGAAGCAGCCCGTGCCCACCCATTCGATAGCCCTCGAGCTGGACGAAGCGCCGCCAGAACTCGCGCGCCGGGCGAGACAGAAGCGTCCTCACCCGACGAGGAACTCCCTGGCGGCCCAGTGCCCCCGCCTCCAGGTGAGCGTACCGCCCCTGCTTGGCCATGAATTGCCACACCGAGGCGTAGTTGTAGTGCACGAGCGAGTGCTTCAGCCAGGCCTGCTCCCCGTCCAGGAGCACCGTCTCGTGCACCGGTCTCCTCGGGTCGTAACGCGCCCTTCCCCGCCGCAGGAGCCGCAGCTGGTAGTCTGGGTACCAGCCGGCGTAGCGAGTGAGTCGCCCGAAGAGGTAGTTGTCGCGGGGCACCCACCATCCAGCCGGCGCGCCTTCCACCGCGCGCCGTATCTCGGCCGCCAACTCGGGAGGGCAGCGCTCGTCCGCATCCACGAAGAACACCCAATCCCCCTTAGCTGCCTCCAGGGCGGCACTGCGCTGGGAGGCGAAATCTTCGAAGGGGTGCTCCACCACCCGGGCCCCGAGGTCCCGAGCGATGTCCTGAGTGCCATCCCAGCTGCCCGAGTCGAACACCATGATAGCGTCGGCCCAGAGAAGGCTCCGCAGACAGTCGGGCAGGTTAGCCCGCTCATTGCTGGTGAGGACCACCGCCTCGATGGTCACCGCCTACAGCCTCGCCACGGCATCGAGGGCGTCCAGGCTCTGTCGGAGCGCAGCCTCCGTCATTCGTCCTTCCCGGTGCTGGCCGGCCAGCCGACGCCGCTCGCGGGCCAGCCCCGCCCGCACCACCAGCCTCACCGCCCCTGCGTACGCGCAGCCTCGGTGCTTGGAGAAGAGCCGGTAGCGGCTGCGCCAGAGCTGGACGTACATGGCCGGGCGCGCCTGGCCCGTGCTCTGCCCGGCATGATGCACGACTACGGCGCGGGGATCGCTCCACACCTCCCATCCCGCTCGCCACGCCCGCCAACACCAGTCCACTTCCTCGCAGTACATGAAGAAGCCCGAGTCCATCGCCCCCACTTCCCGCAGCATCTCCGGCCGCAGCATCATGGCCGCTCCCAGGGGATGATCGCAGAGGAAGGGCCAGGGGCGGCGCTCTTGCAGAGGATAGCGCCCGTTCAGCCCGCTTTCCTGCAGCCTCCAATTCACGGGGAAGAACTCCAGGAACGTCTGCACCAGCCCCGGGAAGCGGAAAGCCGAGTGTTGCAGGGAGCCGTCTCCGTAGATCAACCCCGGCCCCACGATCCCTGCTCGGGGCAACGCCTGCACATCCTCGAGCAGAAAGGTGAGGGCGCCTGGACGGACCTCAGTGTCGGGATTGAGAAGCAGCAGCGGCGCCCGTTCTCCCGCCCCCTCCACGAGGAGAGCGTTGGCGCCCCCGGCGAAACCGAGGTTGGAGACGCGGCGCCGGACCAGCACCGCGGCGAAGTGGCGCTCCACCATGTCGGCGCTGCCGTCGGCGCTGGCATTGTCCAGCACCCACACCCGAGCCCGCAGCCCCTCGTCCCCGGCGCAGCGAAAGACGCTCTCCAGGCAGGCACGCAGCAGCTCTCGAACGTTGTAGCTGACGATGGCGACTTCGAGATCGGGGCTAGCCACGGCCGGCCCTAGTAACCGATGGTTATGGCGGTTGGATTGACGTAGTCCTCGCCGGGAACGTACTCCACGTCCTCGTGAATCAGTCCCGCCCAGAAGTGGGGCTGCCGGCGGGGGGTGGGCTCTACCATGCGAATCCCCCCGTGCACGGTGACCGTCTGTCCCGGCATCAGGTAGTAGTAGTCCTGGCCGTTGAAGGGGATGCAGGTGAGCTCAGACGTGGGCCCTAGCTGCCAGCGGTAAGGATATGGATCGCCGGCGCTGTTGCCTTCGTAGTTGACCCCGATGCGAAAGGCCCCCGAACTGACGTAATAACCGAGGTTGTTGTAGGTCTGGGTGTTGTCGTATACCGTGCCGGGCTCCGGTCCCTGGGTGCGGATGGGTACGCTGCCTATGTTCTGCACCGTGAGGGTGAAGTACAGCACCTCACCCAGAGGCACGGCAGTAGCGCTCCACTCCACTCCCATACCCTCGCCCGACTTGACGATGGTGGCCCGCGGTACCCCGCCCTGCTCCACCGTGAGCTCAGTCTCCGCCCGGGCCTGGCTGCCCACCGCATCCTCGACTACCAGCACCACGCGGTACTTCCCCGCCGGCGGGGGCTCAGCGCCCAGGTCAATGCCGCCGTCGTAGTCGTGCTCGTGCCTCCCGGCGGCCCCGAACTCCCGAATCTTGTCCTCGGGCACGGTATAGCGCTGACCATCGGCGCCCTCCAGGTACAGCGACAGGCGCGTCACCGGCTTGGTCAGGTCGTATGTGATGCGCACCCGGTCTCCCAGGCCGTCGCGGTTGGGGGTGAACGTCTGGGGAAAGGCCGTGAGGCCGATGATCTCCGGGTAGTCGGTGTCGGCATCGCGGATGGCCAGGTCGAGCTCGCTCACGGCGGGCCCGCCCCCTCCATCGAGGGGATCCGCCTCCACCACCAGTCGGTAGTCGCCGTCGGGGAGGCAGCGCCCGTCCACCACCCCCCCGAAGTCCACCTGATAGTCCCCCGGCGACCGGCGCGCCTCCTGCCGGAAGTAGTGGTTCCCCCCCGCCCGATCCACCAGGTAGATGGAGACCCTGGCCGATCGGCGCAGGCTGTAGCTGATGCGGGTGGCATCGGTGATACCGTCGGCATTGGGGGTGATGGTCCGCGGCTGGGCGTCCACCGCCGAGAGGACGGCCTCCTGGGCGCAGCCCGAGAGGACCAGCGCCGCCAGAGCGGCGGTAACGATGGCGGCCCTAGCGCGGCTGAACCCGAGGAGACTGGATGGGAACATGCCCCGTATCTTAGTGGGGCAACGCCGATGGGGCAATTGCCATAGATGACAGGCACGGCGGTCCGCCCCCACGCCAGCCCGTCTGCTGTGGTAGGGGCAGGCCACTGTGCCTGCCCTCTGGCGTACCACCCTAAGCCAGGGCGAAGATCCGATCCATCGCCACCGACGTGTCGTACACGGACTCGATGGGGAAGTACTTGTACAGCCCCACCTCGGCCGTCACCCAGCCGTCGTAGCCGATGCCGCGCAGGGCCTGCATCACCCGCGGCCAGTCCACGTCGCCGTTCAGCAGCTGGGCGAAGCCACGGGCGTTGTTGATGTCGGTCTTGAAGTCTTTGATGTGCACCCGCTTGATGCGCTGGTTCAGAATCTCTATCCAATGGTAGGGGTAGCCCCACACCAGGACGTTGCCCACGTCGAAGTAGGCCTGTACCGCCGGCGAGCCCACCTCGTCCACGAACCGGGCGAACTCGATGGGACTGAGCAGGAACTTGTTCCAGACGTTCTCCACTCCGATGGTGACGCCCAGCTTCTCCGCCTCCGGCCCCAGCTCCTGCAGGGCTTCCTTGGCCCGGTCGTAGCAGTGATCGTAGCGCACGGCGTCGTTCACCCAGTGCGGGACCAGGAGGAGCACCTCGGCGTCCAAGGCGGCAGTTATGTTGAGCGCCCGGCGGATGGCGTCCTTCCCCTTGGCCCGCACGGCCGGGTCGTCGGAGACGATGGGATAGACCCGCACCGAGACCCCGCCCCCCATCACGCTGCAGAGGGCCAGGCCACGGTCCTTGGCCATGCGCACCACGTTGGCCAGGTCGGCGTCGGTCGAATCCGCGTTCACCAGGTCTCCGCTGCCCGGATCGGCGATGCGCGGCTCGATGCCGTCGAAACCCGCCTTGGCGGCCAGATCCAGCCGCTCCTCGATGCTCAGCCCGGACGGCAGCCCGCCCCAACACATGCCCTTCTTCATGGCGATTCCTCCTGGGGTTAGGGCCGCATGGTACACCGGGGGCGTAGGGTCGCTCAAGTCGCTCAAGCGGACGCGGGCGGCTGAAGGCGCCCGCTGAAGGCCTGCGGCCAGGGGGGGGCTATGCATCGGAGTGAGGCCAGCGGCGTGCGTGCCTCGGGGCACTCCACGTCGGGCGCGGGGACGGCATCTTGCCGGGCGCGGAGACCGCGCCCCTACTGCCTGGCCCGGGCCCGCCAGATTGTGACCCAGGTCTCAGAGAACAGGGGGAGCCGGTCGGCTCCCCCTGAGCTTCCTCGTCGGCACCTGATAGCGCTACGGCAAGGAGTAACCGTAGCCGTTGTCGTTAGCTTGGCTCTGCTGTACCGACACTGCGACCCGGCCCCTGGCCTCGAGCGCTTGTACCCACACTGAGCCTCGGAACGAAGCCGGCACCCCGGATCCGACCAGCAGTTCCACTGAGTGACCAGGCTGTATACCCGAGCGCGGATAGCTGAGCTCCAGGTTTCCACTCTGCCCGTCGTAGTAGTTCGCCGTGATTGTGATTGGAGCTGCAGATGTATTCTGTATTATGAGGGAAGCAGTCTCATCGGCGCTGTTCAGGTACGGGATCGTGACTTCCCGGTGCCCTCCGGCAGGTGCACGCAGACCCATCGCCGTCTGCGTGTTGGAGTGCTGACCGACGGTGGCGACGGTACCACTACCCCCGGTCTTGTCCACCGTACCAGATCCATGGAATCCCGACGGCACTACGGTCGGGGTCGGGGCAGGAACGCTCAGATATACCTCCTCCGAGGCGTTGCCGTTGCCCAGATAGAAGCTCCTTGAGGTGCCGTTGGGGTAGAAGTAGGCGCTGCCGGAGACGTAGTAGTCCACCGCCCGGTTGACGTAGGCGGAGGTCCATGTGTAGTAGTCTCGCAGCAGGGATGGTAGGAAGCCACGGTCTCCTCCGCGGTTGGAGGCTGGGTATTCCTGGCTCATGGACCAGGTAGCGTACACCCCGGAGCCCCGCTCCTGGACTACTGTAGCCGCCAGAGGCTGCCCGTTGCTGGAGACCGCCCGCGCGGACCCACGATCCACAGCGTTGTTCGTCCACCTGACCCGCGTGAAGGGGGGAAGGTTGTAGGTGACACTGCCCTGCCACCCGCCGACGGCGTTGTAGTAGTGGATGGTGGCGCTCGTCGGCTGGCCCCCGGCATTCATCAGGTAGATCGAGGTGTACCAGCCGTAGTAGTTGCGGAGCACGCTTGGGAATAGCAGTTGCGGCCCTACTCCGCCGCCGGAGAGGGATCCTTCATAGGTCGTCAGAATGCCCTCGTAGGCATCTCTCTCGGTCGGAAGAACGGCGCCGCCGTCGGTGGCGTGTCGCCGAGCATTGTGAACCACTGCGGACGCGAACCCAGGAGTGTTATTGAAGGGCGGCGTATTGTAAGAACCGGAGGGATTGTATGCTCGCAAAATCGCCGACCCCTGCCAGCCATCGGAGATTCCGGACACGTTGCTTAGGGCAAGGCTCTCCACTTCGCTCAGGCCTATCGCCAACTGCGGTGTGGCGGCGACGCTACCATCTTGGTTCAGCAGGCAGACCTGAACATGGCTGGAGCGCCAGGCACCGCGTTCGGTGTTGGCCACGCGCAGGGTTGAGCCTAGTGAGCCCGCCAGGCGCTCCACATGAGGGAACACCTGTGGTCCATGATAGGCCACCCAATGCTTCACCTCGACCATCTGGCTCCAGCTGAGGTCCCGCTGGCCGACATTAGGGTCGTTGACTATGAAGTAGGTGGTCCCACCGCTCTCGTAGTATCCCTTGGCCACGACAATATGTCCTGCTGTGGTCAACCTGGTGCCCAGGGCCACCACCGAGCCGGCGTCGAGAAGGCGCTTCACCTCATCTTGGGTTCCGGCCGGGTATAGATAGTAGTGGCCGACATCATGCCTCTCAGCATACCGGAACATGAGTCCCGCTATGGCGCCCCCACCAGCATCCACGCACTGACCGTGAGCTCCCTTGCCTGGAAGGTTGGGGGGCTCGCCCGGCGGGGCTGGGGGGACTGGTGCCGTGCCTGAGAAGGTGTAGGACGGGGGGCCTTCGCGGCCACACTGGTGGGAGTACTCCTCTGCGACATAGAAGCCGTAGTCGCTCACGTGGGGACCTTGTCCGTGATTCACTGTGATTGGATGTTTCGCCAGCCGGCCGAAGTACGCCAGGATCATCACCATGCTCGTGGGCCCGCACGACCAGCCCCCGTTGAACCACTCCGGAACGTCGTTCATCTGGTGTATGAAAGGAACGGGCCAGTTCACTTTGGCATCGGCTATGCCCTGACTGGTGAGAGGTGCCGAGTCCCCGAGCACGATCTCACCTATCGGCTCACCCGTTTCCGAAAGAAGCCGAAGCGTCTCTGCGTCCTTGGTCACGATCCCTTCAGGAGCCCAGGCAAGTATGCGCCCGGCCATGTCGCCCAGCGACTCCGTGCCTGGCACAGGCGAGGACGTGTGCGTCGCCAGGTCCACCGTCCATATGCCGCCCAGGCCGGCGCCGTCCGCCAGATAAAGGAACTCGTCGGAGGACACGGGGGACCAGAGGAACTGCCTGGGTAGGTCATAGGCAGTTGACTTGCCCTGATCCCTGCCCTGGGAAACGACGAGCGCCTGCTCAGCCTGTTCCGTCTCGGGATCTGCCACCCATATGACGGGTGGCTCGGCGACCGCCGTGCTGACCCGTTGGCCGGTGGCGAACAGCAGCTTACGGCTGCCATCCGGAAGCCGGACCAGCTCAAAGCTGTAGTGCGCTTCAGTGGATCGGTCCTCCTTGGGCCACAGATAGCGCACCTGCCCTGAGGCCACGTCGAGCAGGGCGAAGCCCTCCTCCTGCCAGTCCCACTCCCCGGGGATGAACCGGGTGACATAGATCGTCTGCCCGTCCGGTGATGCTCCGAGGACTCGACTTATGTACCCGGTCCCCAGCAGCTTCTGGTTTTCGCCGTCTAGACTGCTGACCCACACCTCCCCTCGCTCGACGGGAGAAGCGCTCCAGGTCACCTTTGAGTAGAGCAAGTGGGCATCATCCAACCAGGCCACCGAGGTGACCTCCTCATATGCTCTGCCCTCTGGTTCTGTCTCCGCTTGCAGTTCACCTGCGCCCCGGGTGATCGTGGTGCGGCTGCCCGCCTCGAGGTCGAAGAGATCCATCTGCGATGGAGCCGTGTCGCCCCCTCGGAAACACGCGGCGAGGTGCCTGCCGTCTGGTGAAAGCTGACTGCTGAACGTGGCGGCTCCCCAGTTGAGGTCCGGCATGTCCAGAAGCAGCCTGGCCGAGTCTCCGTCAACGAGGTAGAGCCCCAGAGCTCCTTCGTCGCCTGATGGCGCAATCGTGGCTATCCGCGGAAACTCCCCGTAGCCCTCGAAGACGCGCGGCGCAGGCGGGCCGTGCCGGGTGGACAGGGCAAGACTGGCACCAGCGGCGGGCGCTGGAGACAGCAGAGACAGGGTCAGGATGACCAGGATCACTCGATTGCCGAATCGTTTCGACCGCATCGTCGTCACTCCTCTTTCCCATTGTGTGTACTCCTTCAGGCCGGATGTCAGTGGCTGATCAGTCGGCGGAGTCCAAGGCGTGAGGCCAAGCCCCGGCAGCGAGGCGGCACAGGCCACTTCCGTCGGCTCTTGCGCTCCACAGATCTCGTCCTGTGTCGTGAGTCACGCTGAACACGAGCCGCGACCCGTCAGGGGTCCAGGACAGGAGCTCCAGAAGGAAGATCGCCTCGCTCACAGGCGTGCCTACCCGGCCTTCAAGCGGCGCGCAGTCGCGCGAGAGTACCTGCTGACGACTTCCTCCGTGGCGGTCAGCGATCCAGAGCTCCAGGTCCAGGCAGCCTACCTCAGGCGCTTCCGGACTACATTGCACGTAGGCTACGTTCTCGCTGTCCGGAGACCATGCCGGCCAGCCGGCCCGCTTTCCCTCGGGGGTGAGTGCGCACCGGTTGAGGGTCTCTGCGTCTATCGCCACTAGCGACGATGTGTACTCCCGGCCTAAGCTCAAGCTGAAGAGCATGAGTTCGCTGTCTGGGGACCAACCGCGGAAGTCCGCCGGTTCCTCCATGACCGACCGCTGCTCTCCGGTCTTGTGGTCCAGGAGTTGGTAGGGCACGTGCTCAGGGAGAAGGTAGCCCCCGGGCGACCAGTGCCCGGTGAGCTCGTACCTGCCGTCGGGAGACGGGTGGTGGAAGGTAGTAGTGGCAAGCTCGCGGTGCGCCCCAGTCTCCAGGTCGACTACCACGACGCTGCTCACCTCCTCGGGCTCCCCGCTGATGTACTCCGTCCCTATCAGGACGTGGTACTGGAGATGCCTATCATCGGACCAGGCTAGTGAACCGGGAATCCGCGGCCTGCGGCTCTCCTCCAGGAGCCGGACCTCCCCGCTCTCGGTGGAGACCAGCTTCAGGGCCCAGTCGGGGAAAGACCAGGTGACGTAGGCAATCCACTTCCCGTCAGGTGAGGGCGCATAGCCGAGCCCCATTCCCTCCGGCTCGTAGGTCAACTGCCGCTCGGTGCCGGACTGGGCGTCCAGGAGCCAGATGTTGTTGTCCCGCAAGAAGCTGATGGTGGCAGGGAAGCTCTCGCAGGTGGGCCAGGCAATGGTGGGAGTGGGGGTCGGCGCCGGCCTGCGCGTGGGAGAAGCGGACGGCGTAGGCAGAGGCGACACGGGCGAGACAACTTCTCGAACCTCGGCCGCCGGAGTTGGCGCCATCGTGGCACGTGCGGGGGGAGCGGGAGACTGCGGGCTCTCCCGTGGTCGCGTTGAGGTAGGTGACGCGATACTGGCGGGAGTAGCGCTGGTGCACCCGACCAGCAGCATCACCACTATCGAGAAGAGGGCTCCCATATCGGCGCGTCTGGAGATGATCATAGACCTCCTTCTCCGGGCTCGTCCCGGTCCGCTGACAGTGACTGTTATGTTTGCGCGGGGGTCTATCGCATAGTGTACCTCCTCGCTCACGGTATTCCGGTTCATTGTTGCACGGACACGGTATGATCGGGCTCCATTATAGTCACTCCTGAATCGCGCCGTCAATGGTACTTTGTCTGTGTACTTCTGTCGGAGTAGAGCAGTTCATTGCTTGTATTCCTGGAAGACGCTATTCCCCTGCGCTGGAGCCTCTGCCTCACCGGGATCGGCTCTTTCCCCCTCCCTCTCCGCGCCCCCCGCGACCTCGGCGGTGAAACCCCCAAGTGTGGCATCGAAACATCTGTGCTATAATCGCGGCTCGAGCCTCCCCACAACGATGCCTACTTCAGCCCTTCGGAATGGAGTCATGTACCAGGATCGCATCGTCATCCGTGGCGCCCGGCATCACAATCTCAAGAACATAGACCTGGAGCTTCCCCGGAACCGCCTCATCGTATTCACCGGCGTCTCCGGCTCGGGCAAGTCCTCCCTCGCCTTCGACACCCTCTACGCCGAGGGCCAGCGCCGCTACGTCCAGTCCCTCTCCGCCTACGCCCGCCAGTTCCTGGGCATGATGGACAAGCCCGAGGTGGACTTCATCGGCGGCCTCTCCCCCGCCATCGCCATCGAGCAGAAGGCGGTGAGCAAGAACCCCCGCTCCACTGTAGCCACCGTCACCGAGATCTACGACTACCTGCGCGTGCTCTTCGCCCGCATCGGCATCCCCCACTGCTACCGCTGCGGCCGGGAGGTCAACGCCCAGACGGTGCAGCAGATGGTGGACTCCGCCGTCGAGCTCGGGCAGGGCAAGCGCATGCAGGTGCTCGCCCCCGTGGCCCGCAACCGCAAGGGTACCTTCGCCGACACCTTCCACGCCCTCCGCGCCCAGGGTTACAGCCGGGTGCGCATAGACGGCGACCTCACCGACCTGACCGAGGGGCTGTCGCTGGACAAGAACTACCGTCACAACATCGAAGTGGTGGTGGACCGGCTGGTAGTGGAGGAGAGCGATGAGTTCCGCCTCCGCCTCTCCGACTCCATCGAGACCGCCCTGGGCCTGTCCGACGGCCTTATCATCCTGGTGTTCGAGGATCGCCCCGAGGTGCTGCTGAGCCAGGACTACGCCTGCCCCCACTGCGGCATCAGCTTCCCCCGGCTCACGCCGGCCATGTTCTCCTTCAACAGCCCCTTGGGGATGTGCCCCGACTGCAGCGGCCTGGGCTACAAGACCGAGTTCGATCCCCGGCGCTTCGTGGACGAGGATCTAAGCATCTACCAGGGCGCCATCCGCCCCTGGGGCCCTCTCAAGGAGCGACGGGGCTGGCGCTACCGGGTGGTCAGCCAGTTGGCTGAGGCATTCCAGGCCGACCTCAGGGCGCCCTGGCGCTCCCTACCTGAGGGCTTCCGGAAGACGTTGCTCTACGGGAGCAAGGGCTTCCGCATCCGCTACGAGTGGCAGGGCGACCGGGGCTCGGGCTCGGGTGAATGGGAGTACGAGGGGCTGATTCCCAGCTATCAGCGCCGCTACGCCCAGACCAAGTCCGAGAACATGCGCCGCTACTACGCCTCCTTCATGGGCCGCCACACCTGCCCCACCTGTGAGGGCAAGCGCCTCCGCCCGGAGAGCGCCGCCGTCACCATCCGCGATCGCACCATCTCCGACGTCACCCGCCTCACCGTCGCGGGAGCGCTGGACTGGGTGAGAGGGCTGGACCTGAGGGGCGAGGAGGCCGAGATCGGGGGCGAGGTGCTCAAGGAGGTGGAGCAGCGCCTCCGGTTCCTGATGAATGTGGGGCTGCACTACCTGTCGCTGGACCGGCTGGCACCCTCGCTCTCCGGCGGAGAGGGTCAGCGCATCCGCCTGGCCAGCCAGATCGGCTCCGGCCTGGTCGGCGTGCTCTACATCCTGGACGAGCCCAGCATCGGGCTCCATCAGCGCGACAACCGCAAACTCCTCGACACGCTGGAGCAGCTGCGCGACCTGGGCAACACCGTAATCGTAGTCGAGCACGACATGGAGACCATCCGCTCCGCCGACTATATCGTGGACCTGGGCCCTGGGGCGGGCCTGCGGGGTGGGTACGTGGTGGTCGCGGGCTCGCCCGCCGACGTCGCGGCCGCTGAGGACTCGCTGACCGGTCGCTACCTCCGAGGCGAGCTCCGCGTCACTTCGCCCAACGGGAGGCGTCCCGTCGGAGGGGACAGCATCGTGCTCCGAGGCGTGCGCCATCACAACCTGAAGCGGGTGGACGTAGCCTTCCCTCTGGGCAACTTCATCTGCGTCACCGGCGTCTCCGGCTCCGGGAAGTCATCGCTGGTGAGCGAGACCCTTTACCCCGCCCTGAACAACCGGCTGCACAACGCCCGGCGGCGGGAGGGCAGGCACTCGGGCATCGAGGGGATCGAGCACGTGGACAAGGTGATCAACATCACCCAGGACCCCATCGGCCGCACCCCCCGGTCCAACCCGGCCACCTACGCCGGGGCGTTCGACTACATCCGCAAGCTCTTCGCCGAGCTCCCGGAGTCCAAGGCTCGCGGCTACAAGCCGGGGCGCTTCTCCTTCAACGTCCGGGGCGGCCGCTGCGAGGAGTGCGAGGGCTACGGCACCAAGCGCGTCTCCATGCACTTCCTGCCCGACGTCTGGGTCACCTGCGGCGCCTGCAAGGGCTCCCGCTTCAACCGAGAGACTCTCCAGGTCCGGTACAAGGGCAAGAACATCGCCGAGGTGCTGGACATGGAAGTGCAGGAGGCACTGGAGTTCTTCGCCAACCACAAGCCCCTGGTGCGCGTGCTGGAGACGCTGCGGGACGTGGGGATGGAGTACGTCAAGCTGGGACAGCCTGCCACCACCCTCTCCGGCGGCGAGGCCCAGCGGATCAAGCTGGCCAAGGAGCTGGGCCGGGTGGCCACGGGCCGCACGGTCTACATCCTCGACGAGCCCACTACCGGCCTGCACTTCGCCGACATCCAGAAGCTGCTCAACGTGCTGCACCGTCTGGTGGACGCGGGCAACACCGTGATCGTGATCGAGCACAACCTGGACGTGATCAAGACGGCTGACTACATCATTGACCTGGGGCCGGAAGGCGGGGACGACGGGGGCCGCGTCGTGGCGGCGGGGACACCGGAGGAGGTGGCGCGTCAGGAAGGATCCTTCACCGGCCGCTACCTGCGTTCCGTCCTGGCTGAGGAAGCGGAGACCGTGTCAGTGGCGCTACCGACCCAGAGCGAGGCGGAACGCGTTCCGCTCGGGTAGGCCGAAGGCCGCTATGCGCCCCTGGGTGCGTTCGATGGGATACTCCACCCGGCGCACTTCGGCCAGACCCGTGTCCGGCTCCAGGAGCATGTAGGCCGCCCGCGGGTCGCCATCGCGCGGCTGACCCACGCTGCCAGGGTTCAGGATGGTCTTGGCGGCGTCCAGGTGGATGGTCGTAAGGTCACCGCGAAGGCGCCACTCCCGCGCCCGGCGGATGAGGCCGGTCGTCTCGCGGAACACCACCGGGACGTGGGTGTGCCCTACCAGGCAGTAGCGCGCCGGCTGCAGGTCGAGGTTCTCGAGGGCGGCCTGGGAGCTATCAATGTACTCCCACACGGGAGAGCGGGTACTGCCGTGCACCAGGGTGTAGTCGCCGATCTCCTGCTGCAAGGGCAGCGACTGCAGGTAGATCCGGTTGTCCCGTTCGAGTGTGGCAGCCGTCCACTCCGCCGCCATGCGGGCGCTGTCATTGAAGTGCCTGAGGCTGACCTGGCCCACCGCAGCGTAGTCGTGGTTGCCCGCGACGGCCCGGTGCTTCATTTCGCGTATCCGCTCCACGCACTCGTTCGGGTCGGGGCCGTACCCCACCAGGTCGCCCAGACACCAGACCTCGTCGAAGGGGCCGGCGTCCGCCAGAACGGCCTCGAAGGCCGCCAGGTTGGCGTGGACGTCGGCGATCACCAGGCAGCGCAAGTGCTCTATGGCCTCCCTCAGCTTCTTCATCGCATACTACTAGGGTCGTTCCGGGCTGCCAATCGAGGGACCGGCAGGAATCTCCCCCTCGGTCCCCGCGAAGAGAGTGTCGAACCGCAGGCCCTCTCCTCCGATCCCTCTCCCGCCTGTGGGAGAGGGGTGTCAGGCTCCCCTTCCCTTCGGCAACCTCAGGGCAGGCTCTTTGCAGAGAAGTCCGCAACTTGGCCTCACCAGATGGCGCGGGCAGCGGCTTAGGTTCGCCGCGCCTCAGGCAGCGTCATCACCGCCACCGCTCTCTCCCGCTTCTTGAGCTTCGCCAAAGCCCGACCCTTGGTGTTCCGGCCCATGACCGGCACCGACCTGGCCACCAGCACCTCGGCCGTTCCGAGGGACCCTACCAGCAGTACCCGGTCGCCTTCGCCCACCGGCGCGGCGCCTGCCACTTCTCCCGTCTTCTCGTCCGTCGCCATCAGCACTATGCCGGCGCCGCCGCGGTTCTGGCTTCGCCAACCCCGCAGTGTCACCCGCTTCAGGTTACCCCTGGCGCTGAGGACCATCAGGTGCTGAGCACCGGTCAGCGGCGCCGCCGCCACCACCCGCTCGCCATCGCCCAGGCGGATGCCTGCCACTCCTCCCGCCGACAGCCCCGTCACCCGGACCTGATCGGCCTCGAAGGCGATCGCCTGCCCCGCGGATGACGCCAACACCACGGTCTCCCCATCGCCGGCCAGCACCGCGGCCACGACTCCGTCGCCGTCGTCCAGGCGGAGCACGGGGCTCCAGCCCACCGACGTCGTGGTCCAGTCTATCCGCTTGACCTTGCCCTGGGCGGTTGCCAGCAGGAGCGCCCTTCCCTCATCGGCCGGCGTGAGCCGCACCAGGGATACTATCCGGCTTGCAGCTCCGTTGTCGGAGTAGAGGCCGGGCGCATCCCCGGGCTGGCCTTCCGGCAGGCGGTGGACGGGCGTCACCAGCATACTCCCGCCCTCGGTCACGAACCCGATCCGGTCCCTCAAGTTGGCCAGTGAGGCCAGGACTACACCGCGCGGAATCCGCAGCCTTTGGGGAAGCGTTTGCTGCGCCACCCGGTTCTGTCCGTCCACCAGGACCAGCACCTCACGGTCGGGAAGCAGGTCGGTTACGGTGAGTATCTCGGTATCGGGGGCGCCGGGCAGGATCTGGGTGCGGCGCTCGTCCCCATAGAGGGATTTCAGTTCCTGCACTTCCCGCTTGATCAGGGCGCGCATCTTGGCCGGGTCTGCCAGCAGTTCCTCCAGGTCAGCGATGGTAGCCAGACACTGCTCGTGCTCTTCTTCCAGCTTCTTGCGCTCCAGCGAGGCCAGGCGACGCAGCTGCATGTCGAGTATCGCCTGTGCCTGCACCTCGGTGAGCCTGAACCGACGGATCAGGTTGGCCCGCGCCGTCTCCGGCGTGCGCGAGCGGCGGATGGTGTCAATGACCTCGTCTATGTTAGCCAGGGCGATGAGAAGTCCCGCCAGAACGTGCTCCCGCTCCCGGGCGCGGGCCAGGTCGTGTTCGCTGCGCCTCCGGGTGACGACCAGTCGGTGCTCGATGTACTCCAGGAGCAGCCGCTTGAGGGAGCAGGTGCGGGGCTCTCCGTCCACCAGGGCGAGCAGGATGATGCTGAGAGTGGTTTCCATCGGCGTTAGCCGAAACAGATCAGCGAGCACCTGCCTGGGATCAGCAGAGCGGGTCGTCTCCACCACCAACCGCATGCCGTCGCGGTCCGACTCGTCCCTTAGGTCGGCCACCCCCGTCAGCCGTTCTGCTCGCACCAGTTCGGCGATTCGCTCGATCAGGCGGGCCTTGTTGGTCTGGTAGGGCAGCTCGGTCACAACCAGCCGCTTGCCACCGCGGACGCCCTCCTCCACCATCACCTTGGCCCGCAGTCGGACCTGGCCACGCCCGGTGGCGTAGGCGCGCCTCAGAGGGTTATCTCCGTCGGCGCCTTCTGTCCCCCCGGAGTAGAGGATGCCGCCGGTGGGGAAGTCGGGCCCACGGATGAACCGCATCACGTCTTCGACGTCCACATCCTCGGCCTTGTCGTAGCGGTCCAACAGGTACGCCAGAGCGTCACACACCTCTGTCAGATTGTGAGGCGGGACGTTGGTGGACATGCCCACCGCAATGCCCGAGGACCCGTTGACCAGCAGGTTGGGCAGCCGCGCAGGCAGGACGTCCGGCTCCTGAAGCGACTCATCGAAGTTGGCGCTGAAGTCCACCGTGTCCTTGTCTATGTCCTGCAGCATCTCCCGCGAGATGGCCGCCAGGCGAGCCTCGGTATAGCGCATGGCCGCCGCCGAGTCCCCATCCACAGACCCGAAGTTGCCCTGGCCGTCCACCAGCGGGTAGCGCAGGGAGAAGTCCTGAGCCATCCGCACCATGGTCTCGTAGACTGCTGCCTCGCCGTGCGGGTGGTACTTGCCCAGGACTTCGCCCACGATGCGGGCGCTCTTGCGATAGGGCGTGTCGTGCCGGAGCGACATCTCGCCCATGGCGTAGATGATGCGCCTCTGCACCGGCTTCAGCCCATCGCGAGCGTCGGGCAGAGCGCGAGCGACGATGACGCTCATGGCGTAGTCCAGGTAGGACTGCCGCATCTCGCTCTCGATCCCCACCGGCGTGACTCGCTCAGCCACTATGTCACTCCCCCTCGTAGAACATATGTTCGCATTGTAGCACAACCCCGGGAAACACGACAGCGACGGGCCTGTCGTCCGTCGCTGTGTTCTTACTGCAATAACCGAGCCGAAGCTACGTTTCGCCTACGCTGGCTCGCAGGTACGCCTGGATAAAGCGGTCCAGGTCCCCCTCCAGCACTCCGACGGCGTCGCCCGTCTCCTCGTCTGTACGGTGATCCTTGACCATCTGGTAGGGGTGCAGGACATACGACCGGATCTGGTTCCCCCAGCCCGCATCCACGTGCTCGCCCTTGAGCCGAGCCAGTTCCTCCTCCTGCTTACGCATCTCCATGTCGTAGAGGCGTGCTCGCAGTACCTTCATGGCCGTCTCCCGGTTCTGCGCCTGGCTGCGCTCGTTCTGGCAGGAGACCACCAGCCCGGTGGGAAGGTGGGTGATCCGGATGGCGGTGGCGTTCTTCTGCACGTTCTGGCCGCCGGCCCCGGCCGAGCGGAACACATCCACCCGCAGGTCATCCGGGTTGATCTGAACCTCGACCTCGCGCTCTATGTCAGGCATCACCTCCACCAGCGCGAAGGAGGTATGGCGCCGGTGAGCGGCATCGAACGGTGAGAGCCGCACCAGGCGGTGGACGCCCCGCTCAGCCTTCAGCAGGCCGTACGCGTTCCGCCCCGACACCTGGAAAGTGACGCTCTTCAGCCCCGCCTCTTCCCCCTCGGAGACGTCCAACATCTCGGTCTTGAAGCCGGCGTTCTCGGCCCAACGCAGGTACATCCGCAGCAGCATGGACACCCAATCCTGCGACTCGGTGCCCCCCGCTCCGGCGTGGATGGCCACAATAGCATCGGAGCGGTCATGCTGGCCCCCGAACATCAGGGCCAGCCGCATATCTTCGACCCGGGATTCTAGTCTATCCACCTCGCGAATCAGATCCTGCAGGATCTCCTCGTCGTCGGCCAGTGCCAGCAACTCCTCCAGGTCGGACGCCTGCCGGTCAAGGCTCTCCCACGGCTCCACCTCTTCCCTCAACTCGGACAGCTCCTGCATGACTGCCTGCGCCGCCGATGGGTCCTGCCAGAACTCGGGGTCTGACGATTGCTCCTCCAGTTCCGCTATGCGGGCACGCTTGCCAGCTACGTCAAAGACGCACCAGTAAGCTGTCTATCTCTGACCTCAGGTCTCTCACCCGGTCCTCAAGCTCCACTGCAGTCATTGCCATTCCTCCACTCTACTCTACTCGTTGCCGCCTTCGAACAGGCCGTTGACGAACGCCTCGGCATCGAAGACAGCCAGATCGTCTATGCTCTCACCGGTGCCCACGAACCGAACCGGCACTTGCAGGTCTTCGGCGATGGAGAACACCACTCCCCCCTTGGCGGTGCCATCCAACTTGGCCAGGACCACCCCGGTGAGTCCAGCCGCCTCCCGGAAGTGCCGGGCTTGCTGGATGGCATTCTGGCCCGTAGTCGCGTCTAGGACCAAGAACACCTCGTGTGGGGCCCGGTGCACGTTTCGGCGAGCCACGTCGGCGATCTTCTTGAGCTCGGCCATCAGGTTGTACTTGGTGTGCAATCGCCCAGCCGTGTCCACGATTAGCACGTCTGCCCCTCGGGCACGACAGGCCCGAATGGCGTCATACACCACTGCGCCCGGATCCGAATTGGGCTGGTGAGCGACGACCCCCACGCCGGCCCGCTCCGCCCAGATGCGCAACTGGTCAATGGCCGCCGCCCTGAAGGTGTCTCCGGCGGCCAGCATCACCTTGTGCCCCTTGCCGGTGTAGTAGCGGGCCAGCTTGGCCGCGGTCGTGGTCTTCCCGGATCCGTTGACGCCCACGATGAGAACCACGGTGAGCAGCCGGGGTTCCTCATCGGCGTGCTCGGCCTGCCGGCCCAGCACGGCCAGCATCTCCTGCTTGAGCAGCGCCTCCACCTCCGGCGCCGAAGAGGCCTCGCCGTCAGCGACGCGCTTGCGCACCCGCTTCACCAGCCCCACGGCTGCACCGGCGCCCACGTCGGCCTGGATCAAAGTCTCCTCCAGGTCTTCCCACATTTCCTCGGTAATGTCGCCGGCACCAAGGATGCCCTGGATGCGCCCTCGCAGCATCCGTCGCGTCTTGGCCAGGGCGTCGCCTATCGAGCTCTTCCGTCCAAACACCGCTTTCTCCGAACATGGTTGCGCCGCGGCGAGCCGCGGCGCTTTCCATTATAGCATAGGATGCCATCCGCACCTAACGCAGCCCCAGAACCTGCATGGCCTCCTGCAAGCTGCGCACCGGTACCAGCTCCGCCCTGCCCACCGGGCGGGGCTTGCGCCCGTACGAGCGGGGCACTAGACAGGTCTGGAACCCTAGACGCGACGCTTCCTGGATGCGACGCTCGATCTGCCCCACCGATCGAACCTCCCCCGACAGCCCCACCTCGCCCAGCAGGGCAACATCGGCCGAGATCGGCTTGTCCAGCGCCGCCGAGGCAATGGCCATGGACACGGCCAGGTCCGCCGCCGGCTCGTTCAGGCTGAGACCTCCCACCACGTTGACGAAGACGTCCTGCTGCCCCAGGGGCAACCCCACTCGTTTCGTCAACACGGCGGTGAGCAGAAGCAAACGGCGGAAGTCGAAGCCGTTGCCCGTGCGGCGCACCCTCTCGGGGCTCGACCGAGACGTCAACGCCTGGACTTCCACCAGCATGGGCCTGGTGCCCTCCATGGTGACTGCCACCGCCGAGCCCGAGGCTCCCAGCAGCCGCTCGGCCAAGAACACCTCCGACGGATCCACCACCTCCCGCAGTCCCTCGGAGGTCATTTCGAACACGCCCACCTCGTTGGTGCTGCCGAACCGGTTCTTCACGCTTCGCAGAATGCGGTGGGCGTGGTATCGGTCGCCCTCCATGTGGAGCACTGTGTCCACCATGTGCTCCAGCACCCTGGGCCCGGCGATCGCTCCCGACTTGGTCACGTGTCCGATGAGGATCAAGGGCGTGTCGGCCTCCTTGGCCGCCCGCGACAGCGCGGCGGCACTGTCCCGCACCTGGACTACGCTGCCGGCAGAACCCGCTTTCTCCTCCAGCCTGACGGCCTGGATCGAGTCCACTATTGCCAGGGTGTACCCTGCTCCCTCGATCTCCTCTACGATGGTCTCCACCGAAGGATCCGATAGCACCAGCAGGCCCTCTGAGGCCGTGCCCAGGCGCCGGGCCCGCAGCCCCACCTGCCGGACCGACTCCTCCCCCGAGGCGTACAACACTTGCCCCTCTCCCTGGGCCAGGAACATCGCCAGTTGCAGCACCAGCGTGGACTTCCCTATGCCCGGCTCTCCCGCCAGGAGCACCACCCCTCCGGGCACCAGTCCTCCGCCCAGCACCCGCTCCAGCTCCGCCATGGGCACCGGCAGCCGGTGCTCCTCCTCCGCCGAGACGGCATTCAGCGGCACTGCCCGCCCCCGCGCCCTGCGTGGCTGCTCGCCTCCAGTCTCCGCAGGAGCCGTCATCTGCTGCTCCAGACTGTTCCACTCGCCACATTGGGGACATCGGCCCAGCCACCCAGGAGCACGGGCGCCGCAATTGGTGCAGACGTACGAAACCCGAGCCTTCGTCACTTCTCTATTCGCTCCCCTCACACAGGAACCGCGGAGGGCACGTGCCCTCCGCGGTTTTGTCTCTCCCGGGCCGATGCGCCGGCCGGCTAGCTGAGAACCGCCGGCAGCTCTTTCTCTGCCTGGTCTCCGCCCTCGCCCTCCTCACGGATGGTGAACCGCATCTCGTCGTCGGCGTAGTCGAACTCCACCCAGTCGCCTTCCTGCACTTCCCCCTTGAGGAAGGCTTCCGACAGCTCATCCTCTATGGTCTGCTGTATCACCCGCCGCAGTGGCCGGGCGCCGAAGTTGCGGTCGTAGCCCTGCTCCGACAGATGGCGGCGAGCCGAGTCAGTAACCGTGACCCGGATGTGCTGCTGGTGCAGCCTCTCGCTCACCTTGGCCACCTCAAGCTCCACGATCCGCTCGATCTCCTCCTCACTCAGGGGCTTGAAGACGATGACGCTGTCTATGCGGTTGATGAACTCGGGCCGGAACGTGCGACGCAGCTCATTCAACAGCTTGTTGCGCATGTCCTTGTAGTCGCTGGCCTGTTGCTCCTCGCTGTGACTCCTCGCCAGACTGAACCCGATCTGCGCCTGCCGGCTGATGACGTCGGCCCCAATGTTCGAGGTCATGATGACAACGGTGTTCTGGAAGTTGACCTGGTGGCCCTTGGCGTCAGATAGGTGTCCGTCCTCCATGATCTGGAGGAGCATGTTCAGCGCTTCGGGATGGGCCTTCTCGATCTCGTCGAAGCACACCACGCTGTACGGCCGCCGCCGGATCGCCTCAGTGAGCTGGCCGGCGTCCTCGTAGCCCACGTACCCTGGAGGAGCGCCTACCAGCCGAGCCACCGAGTGGCGCTCGGTGAACTCAGACATGTCAAGCTGCAGCAGCGCATCCTCGCTCCCGAAAAGGAACTCCGCCAGCGTCTTGGCCAGTTCCGTCTTGCCGACGCCGGTGGGCCCCAGGAACAGGAAGGAGCCAATCGGGCGCTTGGGGTCCTTCAGCCCAGCCCGAGCCCGACGGACCGCTCTGGCCACCGCTGAGATGGCCTCCTCCTGTCCTACGATCCTCTTGTGCAGGGCGTCCTCCATCTTCAGGAGGCGTTCCCCTTCCTCGTCCGCGATCCGGGCTACAGGCACACCTGTCCACATGGCCACCACTTCGGCCACATCCTCCGGCGTTACTTCCAGCCCCTTCTCGTGCGTCGGCTCCACCATACGGAGCTCCTCAATCTCCTCACGGAGCTCCCGCTCCTGGGCCCGGAGCCGAGCCGCTTCCTCGAACCGCTGGGCGCTGAAGGCCTCTTCCTTCTCCTGCTGGAGCGCCTTTAGGTTCCGCATCGCGTCCTGGAGGGTGGTCTGCTGCTGGCCGCGATACATGCGCACTCGGGAGGCTGCCTCGTCTATGACGTCAATGGCTTTGTCGGGGAGGTACCGGTCGTGTATGTAACGAGCCGCCAGCCGAGCGGCGTGCTCCAGGCTTTCGTCTCTGATGCGCAGGCGGTGGTGCTCCTCGTAACGTTCCTTGATGCCGCGCAGTATCTCTATGGTTTCCTCGACAGTAGGTTCATCTACCATCACCGGCTGAAAGCGGCGCTCCAGGGCGGCGTCGCTCTCGATGTGCTTGCGATACTCGTTGAGGGTAGTGGCGCCGATGCACTGGACCTCGCCGCGGGCCAGAGCCGGCTTCAGGATGTTGGCCGCATCCACGCTGCTGTTGGCGGCACCCGCTCCCACCAGCATGTGCATCTCGTCAATGAACAGGATGGTCTGGGTCTTCTTGACCTCCTCGATGACTTTCTTGAGCCGCTCCTCGAACTGGCCTCGGTACATAGTGCCGGCTACCAGAGAGCCCACATCCAGCATCACCACCCGGCGGTTCAGCAGGTTATCTGGGATGTCGCCGCTCACCATGCGCTGGGCCAGCCCCTCCACGATGGCCGTCTTGCCCACTCCGGGCTCGCCGATGAGAGCAGGGTTGTTCTTGGTTCGACGAGAGAGTATTTGGATAACCCGCTCGATTTCCTTCTGCCGGCCCACGATGGGGTCTAGCGAGTTTGTGTCGGCCAGCGTAGTGAGATCCGTCCCCAACTGATCCATAACCGGTGTCTTCGTTTCCCGTCGCTGTCGCACTTCAGGTCTCTCCTCGGAAGCGCTGGTGCTCTCCGCCTGGAGGACGCGAGCGCGCACCCTCGACGGTGAAATCCCGAGTGACCGAAGGATATCGACAGCCACCCCTTGGCCCTCGCGCACCAGCCCCAGCAGTAGGTGCTCAGTGTCAACCTGCTTTCGGTTCATGCGCCGGGCTTCGTCTACGCCGAGCTCCAACACTCGCTTGCTGCGCGGCGTCAGTGTCAGGGGTGTGGTCGGCCGGCTCTCGCCTCTGCCGACCAGGCGCTCTACTGCCTCACGTACTCTCTCCGGCCGGGCACCAAGGTCAACTAGGACCTGGTGCGCCACGCCTTCGCGCTCTCTGACCAGCCCCACCAGCAGATGCTCGGTCCCGATGTAACTGTGATTGAGCCGCTCCGCTTCTTCCTGGGCCAGCATCAGTACGCGGCGCGCTAATCTGGTGAAGAAACGTTCAGCGTTGTCAGCCATAGTCTTCTACCCTCTGAGGTTGGCGAATCGTCAACGGCCGTCCTCCGGTCTTGATCTCAGTTGAGTCTAGCGCGCGGGGCCAGATGGCTAGCCGCCTCTGGCCCCGCGTTCCTTGCGCTCCTATTGAAGAAGTGACGTGCGCCCTTGCCCGCGGCAGAGGTCCAGCAACAGGCTCTCCCTTGCTTGCCAGCGCTGCTCCCGCTGCTATATGGCGGCGCTCAGGCTACCGAATGTAGTGGCACTCCCTGACTCAGCTATCTCCGTCCAGATCTACGTCCCAGTCCTCGAGTTCCTCGGCGAACTGCCAGTCCATACCCAGGTAGTCGGGATCCGTGACCCGCTTCAAGCTGAGTCCTATGCGCCGCCGTTCTGGCTCTACTCTGATGATCCTGAGTGTGACTTTGTCACCCTCCTGAACCACCTCGTTCGGATGGCTCACCCGACGGTCAGACAACTCCGATACGTGTATGAGACCCTCGATGCCATCCTCCAACTGGGCGAAGGCTCCAAAGTCGGTCAGCTTGGTAACGGTGCCCTCCACCAGCTGCCCGGTACTGTAACGATCGCCCACCGTCTCCCAGGGCTCGGGCTGAAGCCTCTTGATGCTCAGCCCGATGCGGCTCCTCTCCTTGTCTACACTGAGGACCTGCACCTTCACCTGCTGCCCGACCTGCAGCACTTCACTGGGGTGCTTCACGTGCTGCCAGGCGAGCTCGGAGAGGTGAACCAGCCCATCGGCGCCACCCAAGTCTACGAACGCACCGAAAGAGCAGAGTGTACTGACCCGGCCTTCCACCACCTGACCCGGCCGCAGTTCCTCTATGAGCTCCTCCTTCCGCTGCCGGCGCCACTCTCGGCCTGCTGCCCTTTCGGAGAGGATCAGCCGGTTGCGCCGGCGGTCCACCTCGACCACCTTGAGCAGGAGCTTCTCGCCAATCAGGTACGACCAGCGGTCCTCACCGTCAGCCTCTTCCCCTTCTTCGCTTCGAGCCGGCGCCATGGCGCGGTGCTCACGGCTCAGCTGTGAAGCGGGTACGAAGCCACGCACTCGCCCCAGACGGACGATCACACCACCCTTGTTGCTGCCCGATACTGTCCGCTCGATGGGCTCTCCCGCCTGGTGGAGCTGCTCCACCTTGCGCCAATCCTTCTCGAGCTGGGCCCTGGTGAGGGAGAGAAGCACCCTTCCCTCGCGGTCGGCCGGGCGAAGCACACAGGCCAGCACCTCATCGCCCTCTTTGAGGGCGTCCACTGCCGCCTGCCCCATCCGCTCCAGCTCGCGCCCGGCTACCACACCTTCCGACTTGGCCCCAATATCGATCAGGATCTCGTCCGGCCCCTTGCTGATGATGGTGCCTCGCACGAAGTCTCCTCTTCGGAAACGAGGCAGTTCATCGAGAGCTTCCTCCATGAGCTCGGCCATGGTAGCGGGCTCGGCTTTCTCCTCGGCCTTAGCTTCAGCCTCTTGCTCGCCCTTGCCGTCTTCGTCTTCACCGACAGGAAGCTCGAAATCCTCTTGCTGCAGAGCCTCAGGGGCCACTGCGGTCTTCTCAACCGCTTGCCCCTCTCCGCCGTCCTCCCTGACGACAGGTTCGAAGTCCGGCTGCGGCGCTGTCCTAGGGGGGGCCTCAGCTTCCTGCTCTCCGGCAATCACCGAAGGCCCGACGGTCTCTGAACCCTCTGCCTCCAGCTGAGGCGCAGGCTCGGGTGGCTCTTCGCTCCCATTCGCCTTTTCAGCGACGCGCGGCGTGAGTTCCTCCTCGGCTGCACTGTGCTCGATCGTCGTCTCAGAAGGCTCACGACCGGCCATCTCTTCCTGCTGCATAGACCACTGCCCCTTGCGCTCACGGACTTCTAGCTGCATTATAGCCTATCCGCCGCAGGATGGCAATGACTATCGGGAGCTTTCTGGTCTCTCCAGAACCGGGAGACTGATCCCTGGCGACCGGCAGCTCACCTTCTCTCAGCCTCAAGCAGCCTGCCCGCTCAGCCTCTGGGGCACTGCCCGCCCGATGGCCCGCAGCACCCGGTGCCATGCCGCCCGCATGGCCACCGCGTCCTCCGGCGATGCTATCCGCCTCGACCCGTAACGCGAGACGCAGAATCCCCTCACGATCTGGTCCACCTCCGGACTCACGTCAGGGATTCGGCGCGAGACCCTCTCAGCATACTCCAGGGGAGTCTCGTACGCCCGCGGGCGCACCCCCAGAAGCCGCGCCGCCGTTACCAGGTCGCTGTAAACCCGCTCGGCCGCACTCATGTTCCGACGAGGCCAGTACCAGAACACCAAGACCGATCCAGCCACCAGCAGCAGCGCCATTCCCGTGGCCAGAGGCCAGCGCGGGGTATCCTGGGGCGGAACGTAGTTCAGTGCTCCCCCGCCACCGAGCATCTCCAGGTCCTCCGGGGGATACTGATCCAATCCTCCCGGCTCTACCGTGGGCCGTGGTCGCTCGGTCTCCTCTTCTGGAAGCACGGGCTCCGGCCGGGCGACCAGCGCCTGCGAAGGGGTGGGCTCGAAATCCACCCAGCCATAGCGGGGGAAGTAGAGCTGAGGCCAGGCATGAGCGCCTGACGCGCTCAGGACGTACAAGTCTCGCTCCGCATCGTAGGCGCCGGGGGCATAGCCTGCCGCCACGCGGGCCGGTATGCCAACGCTGCGGGCCATCACCGCCATGGCCGAGGAGAAGTAGTTGCAGTAGCCCTCACGTGAGTCAAACAGGAAGTAGTCCACCGCGTCCCGACCGGGTGGCGGCGCCGCGACCTCCGTGTTGTAGTCTAGCTGGCGCAAGTAGGCCTCGATCGCCTCGGCCTTGTCGTAGGGGTTAGACGCCTCCGCGGTGATCTCTGCGGCCAGGTCGCGCACCCGCTGCGGAAGCGAAGCGGGCAGGTTCAGGTAGGCGTCAGGAAGCCAGCTGGGGTAGTAGCTCCCTGCCCGGCGTAGTTCCTCCTTGGTGGCTACGCTCACAGCCGACATAGCCCGATACATCTCACCCGCTGCCAACACCCGCCGTGAAGTGGCGGCATAGATGTCCAGTTCATTCACGCCGGGCTGCGAAGCGAAGGAGACGTGCTCGCTCTTCACCGGAAGATCGAACCACTTGGGCGCAGGCGCCGCGAGGAGGGCCCGGGTGTCACGCAGCACTCGGATGGCCTGGTCCACGAACACCCGGCCCAGGAACGCCTCTGAGGCGGGGAAGTCACCCGGCTCCAGCAGCCCTATGGACGACGCTGTGGACCACCACTGCCGCCCATCGTAGAGATCGTAGATCATACCCTGCATGCGGCTGGGCGGGCCTCCCGAGACCTCGTACAGCTCCTCCGGGCCCAGCCGCACCGGCCCGCCCATCACCAGCGAGTCGCCGTACAGGCCCGTCTGGGCCGAAGAGGCGGTGCCGCCCTGGGTGGGAAAGAGCTCCGTCCACCGCTGCTGCACCTGCCGCCAGGGACGCTCGAATCGGACCCACAGGTTGGCCGCTCTCTGCTCGAGGGCCGCTGGGGGCAGGAGCCAGGCAATAATGAGCACAGCCGCCACGATGTAGGCAGCATCCACGATGAAGTCCTCGCCCACGGTCCGGTCGTGGGGAATCCGCGCCCTGCGCCAGTCGTCCGTCAGGCCCTGAACCGACACGCGTACAATCAGTAGCAGGGCGCAGAAGGCATAGATCACCACGTATCCATGGCCGGTGTCCGGCGAATAGTACGTAGTGAGCATCAGCGCGATGGCCGGCGCCACTACCGCCCACCAAACCCTGCCGGCGCGATAGATGAGCCAGGTGCTGAAGTGGAACGCCATCCAGAGCGAGAGAGCCAGTATGAACGTGAAGGGCAAAGAGTCCTGAGAGGGAAGGCCCAGACGCACCGTCTCTGCCCAGGCTCCCAGCCGGTACATCGTCAGCTGAACGGCATCGCCAAGCCTCAGCTGGGGAAAGACGAAGTGTGCCGTCCCAACAACAGTGGCCAGGAAACCCACCGCTCCAGAGGCCACGTGAAGCGCCCAGTGCGCCAGCGCCGAGCGAACCAGGAATACGCTGAACAGCACCGACCCCATGAGCAGCCAAGGCAGCATGGACAGGCCGGGCCCCCAGCCAGCTTCGTACAGAGCCAGTGCTACGTCCAGGGCCGCAAGCACCAGCAGTATCGGCACTGCCACCCCAGACGCGCTCAGACGGTCTCGATCCACTGCCTAACTCCACCTCGCCGATCTGGCCAGTTGCCAACTACAACTCACTGTATTGCACGCACGCGATCACTAGCAAGATACATGGGCGCTGCTGCTGTAGCCCATCCCTTCCCGCAGCCCCACCGGGTCAACCCTACCAACGAATACTACCAAACGTGTCAAGTTTCGGGCCTTTCCCGGTGCGTCTCAGCACCGGGCAAGTGTGGGACCTGTGCAGGCTGCAGAAGCGGTGCGCGGAACTAGCCCTCGGCGTCCAGATGAGCCGCACCCCGCGTCTGGCGACGCGGACTCCTCCAGTGAGGACCGGGCGCCATGGCGTGGTCCCACAGCGCTCGGCCTGCAGAAGAGGCGCACTCCGCGTCCGGGGACGCGGACTCCTCGAGTCAGGAGCGGACGCTCAGGCCGACGCCCTCGCGTCCGCTTGTACCTTGCCCCGGGCTGAGGCGCACCTGCCTCCGCCGTGGTGCCGGGCACAGAACGATGGCGTACTACAGTGTCCCAGCCACAAGCGCTTGAGGAGTCCGCGCGCCCACGCGCGGGAGATCACCGGCGGCCGATGCAAGGTCCAGCGCTCGGTGTGTCTGCAGAGCCGGACTACTTGGCGTATCCAGAGCTGCCCCGCGGTAAGCGCTTCAGACCCGGAGAAGAGCGGATCGCCGAGGCGGGCTCACATTCGGGATGGTCTGTCGCGACACTGGCGGTGGGGTACTGCGGGTGCCGCCTCCGTGGGAGGCGGCACCTTGAGCTCGCGTCCGCGCGCCAGAGAGCGGCCGGAACGACTAAGGGTAGATGCCGCGGATCAGAGTGGCGTCGTGCACTCGCTGCACCGCCAGCATGAGGGCCGATAGCCGGAGCGAGACCTCCTTCTCCTTAGCCATCCGCCACACCTCCGAGAAGGATCGGCCCATGATCCTCTCCAGGCGAGCGTTGATCTCGTCTTCTTCCCAGAACAGGAACTGCAGACCCTGGACCCACTCGAAGTAGGACACCGTCACTCCGCCAGCGTTGGCCAGGATGTCAGGGACCACCACCACACCCTTCTCGGCTAAGATGCGGTCCGCGTCGGGAGTGGTCGGCCCATTGGCACCCTCGACGATCACCCGGGCTCGCACGGCATCGGCGTTGCGGGCAGTAATCTGTCCTTCCAGTGCTGCGGGAACCAGGACGTCGCAATCCAGGGACAGCAACTCGGCATTGGTGATGGGCTGGCACCCCGGAAAGTCCTTGACGGTTCCCGTCTCTCGAGCGTAAGCATATAGCGCCGGGATGTCTATGCCATCTCCATCAAACACGCCCCCGTAGACATCGCTCACCGCACGGATCTTGCAGCCAAGCTGGTGCAGGTGTAGGGCGGTGGAGCTGCCCACGTTGCCGAAGCCCTGCAGGGCCACAGTCGCCCCCTCCCTGCGCATGCCCAGTCGCTCCAGGACCTGGGCCGCACAGAAGGCCACCCCTCGTCCAGTGGCCATGAGCCGACCCTGTGACCCGCCCACCTCCACTGGCTTCCCTGTCACCACCGCCGGCGTGGTGTAGCCCCGATGCATGGAGTAGGTGTCCATGATCCAGGCCATCACCTTGGGGTTAGTGTTCACGTCCGGCGCCGGGATGTCGCCATCGGGGCTCATGAGGATGCTAATCTCGGTGGCGTAGCGCCGAGTGAGTCGCTCCAGTTCCCGCTCGGACAATTCCCGCGGGTCCACGACTACCCCACCCTTGGCCCCACCGTAGGGGATGTTGACCACGGCGCACTTCCACGTCATCCACATGGCCATGGCCCGGATCTCATCCAGGTCCACTTTGGGGTGGTACCTCAGCCCGCCCTTAGAGGGCCCCGGCACGGTGGAGTGATGCACCCGATACCCGGTGAAGACGCGCACTTCGCCATCGTCCATCAGGACGGGGAAGTTGACCGTCAGCTCCCGCTTCGGACGTCGCAGTACCTCCACAATGCCCTTCTTGAGATCGAGGTGAGCCACTGCTTCGTCGAGTTGCTCCAGCGCCATCTGGTAAGCGTTCAGATTCGCCTCGCCATTGCCTTCCATCTCAGCTACACCCTCCAAGGTGTCTGATCTACCGCCAGGACTCCCAACCGAGCCAGGCGCACCAAGCCGGCAGGTGGCCTGCCTGCCGGCTGAGCCCTCTCCCCAAGGGGTCCTTTGGTTACTGCTCTAGGATCCGCCTGAGTATCTCTTCCACCGCTTGCGGGCTTGCCTGACCGCCAGTAGCTCGCATGACCTGGCCCAACAGGAACTTCACCGCTTGCGTCTTGCCGGCGCGGTAGTCCTCCACCGCTCTCGGGTTGCTCGCCACCGCCTCCCGCGCCAGTTCCTCCAGCCGACTCTCGTCGGTGATCTGGGCCAGCCCCTTCTCTCGAATGATGGCCGAGGCCGGCACCCCCCTCTCGAACATGTCCTGCAGCACCTGGCGGCCGGTGGTGAGGTTCACCACCCCCCGCTCCACCAGGTCGGCCAGTTCGGCCAGTTGCCCCGGACGCACCTTCACCTCTCCGATGGACACACTGGCCAGGTTCATCAGCCGGAACAACGGCCCCGTGATCCAGTTGGCCAGGGCCTTGGCCCGCCCCGCATCGCCCGCCGTCGCCACGGCGTCCTCGTAGTAATCCGCCAGTTCCCGCTCCTCCGTGAGCACGGCAGCGTCGTAGGCGGACAGGCCGTACTGGCGGGACAGCCGCTCCGCTCGAGCGTCGGGGAGCTCGGGGAGCCGCTCACGCAGCTCCTCCACCCAATCTCTTCCCACCTCCAGGGCAGGGAGGTCCGGCTCGGGGAAGTAGCGGTAGTCGTGCGCTTCCTCCTTGGTGCGCTGGACCACGGTCACCCCGCGGGCCTCGTCCCAGCCTACGGTGACCCGCTCCACCTGCCCTCCGCTGTCGAGCACCCGGGCCTGGCGCTCGATCTCGTACTCCAAGGCCGCCTTCACCGCCCGGAAGCTGTTCAGGTTCTTGACCTCGACGTAGGTAGCGGGAAGGCCAGTGGTTCCCACGGGCCGCAGGGAGATGTTGGCCTCGCACCGCATGGCCCCCTCTTCCATGTTGCCCGTGCTCACCCCCAAGTACCGCAGAATGGTACGCAGTTGTACCAAGTACTGGCGCGCCTCCTCCGCCGAGCGCAGGTCCGGCTCGCTCACGATCTCCAAGAGCGGCACGCCAGAACGGTTGAAGTCCACGTAGCTTCGGCCCCCAGCGTGTACCAACTTGCCGGTGTCTTCCTCTAGATGTGCCCTCCGGATGCCAACGCGTCGCTCGATGCCCTCCGAGCGCACCAGCAACCAGCCGCCACGGGTCACCGGCATGTCGTATTGAGAGATCTGGTATCCCTTGGGAAGATCAGGATAGGGGTAGTTCTTCCGATCCCACTTGGTGAGGTGAGGCACCCGGCAGTTCAGCGCCAGCCCGGTCATGATGGCGAACTCCACCGCCCTGCGGTTGATCACGGGAAGGGCTCCCGGGAGGCCCAGACACACCGGGCACGTGAGCGTGTTGGGCGGGGCGGAGGCATAGTCAGCGCTACACCCGCAGAACATCTTGGAGGCAGTCGTGAGCTGGACGTGCACCTCCATCCCGATGACTGGCTCGTACACCTGGCTTCCCCCGGACAAAGCTGGGGCCGAGACAGCGGTCCACCCGGCCCCTACGGCGAGGCTCAGTATATCATGCCGGCCCCATGGCAGCCATTAGGTAGCCGGCGTTTCTCCCTGGCCACTGGCCGAGGCCCGTCGAGCGGCTCGACCTCGCACCACTGCCTTGATGCCCACGATCAGGAGGACAAGCGGGATGAGCATGACTGCCAGCACGGGAACTAGGTAGAAGACGATCCAGATCAGTGCGTCCAGCAGGAACTGCCCCGTGTCAGTGAGGGCACGCAGAGCAGAGCGCAAGGTAGACATGGGGTTCCAGGTGCCGGATATGACCGGAGCTTCGGCCTCCACGGCCAGCAGGGTGAGGTTGATGGTGGACATGGCAACCATCCGCTCCAGGAACTGGCGCCTGCCTTCATGTTGCTCAATCTGCGACTGGATGTTCTGCAGCTCTCGGTACACCGCCAGGATGTCCTCGGCCGTCTCCATGCGCTCGCGCACGTCCTCGAGAAGCAGCAGCAACTGCTCCTCGGTCGCCCGCAAGGCCCTGAGCCGGGCCTCCAAGTCGTAGTACTCTTCGGTCACGTCGTCACCACTGGTGCTAGTGCGCTCCACCTTGGCTGCCAGCCCCGCTAGTGACTCCATCATGTCGTCGAACCGTTCGGCCGGCACTCTGACGCTCATGTTGGCGTTCAGGTCGTCGCCGCTGGCCCACACGTTGGAGGTGACAACGTACCCCCCAGCCCCCTGCACCAGGGACTGAGCCTCCTCGACCGCCTCCCGGACGTCCTGGAAGCGGCCCACTATCTCCCCGGTACGGATGATCATGCGGTCTTCCGCCGCCGGGATGAAAGCCTCACCCATGGCGGGTTGCCGGGGCATCTCGACTGGCGCCGGCACCTGAGTCGGGAGCGCAGGAGCCACCTCCCTAGCCACCCCGAACGACGAGTCCGCCTGCTCGACCGGCTTCTGAGCGGGGGCCGACGCCGACCCGCACGAGATGAGCACGCTTGCGGCCAGTGCCAGCAGTATCACAAGAAACAGCAAGTTGCCTCGTTTCATGGGACAAGCCTCCGATGGGGATTCCGGCCCCCACTGATGTACAGACGGACCCAGCGCCATCGGGGTTCCGTCCCCGGTTTGCCTGCCGCCCTTCCCCCTCCTAGAATCACACCGCTTCGCCTCCTGGAAGGTGCTCATGCCCGTAGCCGTGGTGATTCCCACCTACAACGAGCGCGAGAACATCGTCCCTCTCATTGAGGGCATCCTGGCCTTGCCCTTGCCCTCTCAGGTCATTGTGGTGGACGACAACTCGCCGGACGGCACCGGAGAGCTGGTGGACTCCGTATCGGCCAGAGCCCCCGGGGTGGAAGCCATCCACCGACCCGCCAAGCTGGGCTTGGGCACGGCTCACATCGCCGGCATCCGCAGAGCCCTGCAGCGGGATTGCGACCCCATCATCACCATGGACGCGGACTTCTCCCACCACCCCCGCTACATACCCGATCTGGTGGCGGCCATGGATGAGTGCGACCTCTGCATCGGCTCCCGGTACGTCAGCGGAGGCAGTACCCTGCACTGCACCCTTCCCCGCCGGTTCCTCAGCCGGGGCGCCAATGCCTTCGCCCGGGTGATGCTGGGCCTACATGCCCACGACTGCACCGCTGGATTCCGCTGCTATCGCGGCGAGGCGCTCCGACGGGTGCCTCTGGACGCCATATTCTCCGACGGCTACTCGTTTCTCATAGAGATGCTGTACCTGTGCCAACGCAACGGGGCCAGGGTGGGGGAAGTGCCCATCGTGTTCGAGAACCGGCGCCGAGGCAGGTCGAAGATCTCCCGGCGGGAAATCGCCGCCGCCATGTACACCGTCGTCCGCCTAGCCGCCAGGAGAATGGAAGCCGGATGGCGCTAATACGGCGCTGATCGGAGGGGGAACAGCGAAGGAAGGATCGGCGAGAATGAACCTAGTATCAGCGCCATCGGAGTTCTGTCAGACCCGAACTCGCTTGCGGTCGGCCTCTAGAACCATCTCCTGGAAATCGGTCAGGGGCATCGCCCCCAGGTCCTCGCCGCTCCGCAGCCGCACCGCCACCGCCCCGGCCTCGGCCTCCCGATCTCCCACCACCAGCATGTAGGGCACCCGCTCGAGCTGGGCCCTTCGGATCTTGGCGTTCATCCGCTCGGGCGAGTCGTCCAGCCGCGCCCTCAGCCCCGCGGCCCGCAAGCTCTGAGTCACGTCGCCGGCGTAGTCCACATGCCGGTCGGCGATGGGTATCACCACCACCTGGGTGGGAGCCAGCCACACCGGAAACGCCCCCGCGTAGTGCTCGATGAGCCCGCCCACGAACCGCTCCATCGAGCCTAAGACAGTACGGTGCACCATCACCACCCGGTGCTCGCGGCCGTCGTCGCCGACGTAGGTTATGTCGAACCGCTCCGGCTCATTCAGATCTACCTGGCAAGTGGGCCCTTGCCACTCCCGCCCCACCGCGTCCCAGAGCTTGATGTCTATCTTGGGGGCATAGAACACGCCGCCACCCTCATCCACCTCATAGTCCATGCCCCGGTCCTCCAGCACCTGGCGGAGGGCCTGAGTGGCGAATTCCCACTGCTCGTCGCTCCCTATGGACTTCTCCGGGCGAGTGGCGAGATAGGCCTTGTACGTGTAGCCGAAGGTGTCCATCATGTAGAAAGTGAGGTCGAGCACACCGTGTACCTCGGCCTCCAGTTGGTCGGGTCGGCAGAAGATGTGAGAGTCATCCTGGGTGAACCCGCGCACCCTGAGCATTCCGTGCAGCGTACCGCTGCGCTCGAATCGGTACACCGTGCCCAGTTCGGCATACCGGATGGGCAGGTCCCGGTAGGAGCGAGTGCGCGACTGGAAGATGCGGACGTGGGCCGGGCAGTTCATCGGCTTCACCCGATAGGGCTGCCCTTCTATCTCCATCGGGGCGTACATGCTATCGGCGTAGGTCTCCAGGTGGCCCGAGATCTGGTAGATGCGCTCGCTGGCGATGTGCGGGGTGTAGACCAGTTGATATCCCCGCTTCAGGTGCTCGTCCACCCAGAAGCGCTCGATCTGGTGCCTGATGATGGCCCCGTTGGGGTGCCAGAGCACCAACCCTGCGCCGATGTCGGGGTCTATGGAGAAGATGTCCAGCTCGCGCCCCAGCCGCCGGTGATCGCGGCGCTCGATCTCCTCCAGGCGCTTGAGGTAGGCCTCCAGCTCCTCTTCCGTCTCCCAGGCGGTACCGTAGATGCGCTGCAGCATGGGCCGCCGTTCGTCCCCGTGCCAGTAGGCACCAGCGATGGATAGCAGCTTGAAGGCCCGAGGGTCTATGTCGCTAGTGGACTCCACGTGCGGCCCGCGGCACAAGTCCACGAAACCGCCCTGGGTGTACGTGGAGATAGGCTCATCCTCGGGGAGATCGGCGATCAACTCCAGTTTGTAGGGCTGATCGGCGAATAGCTGCTCGGCTTCAGCCCGCGACAACTCGCGGCGCTGGAAGCGGCGCCCCTCCTCCAGAATGCGACGCATTCGCCGCTCCACCTCCTGCAGGTCTTCTGGGGTCAGCGGCCGGGGCAGGTCGAAGTCGTAGTAGAAGCCGGTGTCAATGGCCGGCCCGATGCCCAGCTTCGCCTCAGGGAAGAGGCTGAGTACCGCCTCTGCCATCACGTGCGCCAGCGAGTGTCGCACCCTCTCCTGTCTGCCGTTCTCCATCCCATCTGCCTCCCTACGCCTACACGCCAAAACTCCCGTCCCCTTGGGACGGGAGTCAAAGCTCGCGCGGTTCCACCCAACTTCTGGTATCCCAGCACTCTGGCTCCGATAACGGGGAGTCCGTGATCCCATACTGGGCGTTGCCGTTCCGAGATCCACTCACGGGTGGTGTTCGCCGGTTACGCTCGGGACGGGCTTTCAGTCGGTGACCCCTCCTCCCTGGCGAGCCTTAGCCGGGTACTCGTCCCGCTCCGCGCTTTGCGCTATTCCACTAGTGGTGGGCGGTATAGGGCTCGAACCTACGACCTCCACGATGTCAACGTGGCGCTCTAGCCAGCTGAGCTAACCGCCCTCAGTGAGGTTCATTATAGGCGCCGCCCGGCGCAGGGTCAAGTCGAACGCAGGCGCTCAGGATCGGGGCGACGAGCGTGCTCAGATGGCATCGGAAAGGTGGACCCGCGTGGGCGGGCGCATCCCTCGATGGAAGGTGCACCAGGCTCGGTGGGTAGGTGGAGGCGGGGCGCGCTTGGGCGCGCGCACTCCCCCAAGCAAGCTGTAGCCGTGGTGCAGTCGGGGCCTGCTCCCATAGTCTGAGCGGAGCCAAGGGCCTGAGCCGGGATGGTCGTCTCAGGGCTCGTCCCGCCGACCCTGAGGTGTTACTCCAACAGAGGCATGGGCTCGGGCTCAGGCAGACGGGTTCCTACCAGCCCCAGCTCTACCGCCGACTCGTGTACGACTACCTTACAGGCTCTGACCGGAAGCGCGAACGACGGCGGCCAGACGTGCCGCCTCCGTCACACCGAGTCTGGGCGGGGGCTGTAGCAGTTGGCTGCCAGTGCCCGCTCGAGAACGCGGTGGAACAAGGGGTACAGGCCAAGGAGCCGCCCCAGAATCTGGCGCGCCTCGGCCGGGGAGGGGCTAGCACGGGCGGCAATCAGCGCTGCCGTGACCGCTCGCTCCTCGGGCCCCGTCCGGCACAGACGCCTCAGCGGATCGCTCTCGGCCTCACGGTCGCCAGTCCCCAATCTCTGGCCCGGAGACCACAGAGCCCTAACGACTGGCTCTACAATAGACCGGCGCAGCGTGGCTACCTCGTTGACGAGGAAGAAGTCCACCTGGAACCCCTCGGGCGCCAGGAGGAACGACCGGTAGTGGGCCGGGCGCATCCGGGAGTACCGCACCGCGTCGAAGAGGTCCAGAACAGGCTGATGAGCCCCGTCACCGGCAGGTCTCTCGGGGCCGCGCTGTGAGCCGCGCTTCAGGGCCTCGGCGGCCACCTCGTCCACCAGGCGACGACAGCGCCCCTGCAGTGCCTCCAAAGCCTCCGGCCGGATGTGCAGGTGGCTCCTGAAGCCCGTTGCCAGCATATCCGCCAGCTCGGTCAGAAGCGGATCACCTGGCCTGAGGGCTTGCCATGCCTTCAGCGCCGCCGCTTTGCCCGGAACCGCCTTCTGGTGGAGCAGGCAATAGGCCGCTTGGAGGGCAGGCAGCGTATGCAGCATCAGGAGGGCATGGAGCCGGTACCGATTGCCCATGCCTGCGGCGAGGTTGATCCGATCCTCAGGCGGCCCCCAGGGGCCCAGATATCCGCGCAACCGTCGCTCCCAGTACAGATCGTCCTGCGCGGACCAGGGAGCGGTGGCGATGTGGTCCTCGAGCAGGTCGAGCGTGGCAGCGTCGCCGCAGCAACGCTGCCACTGGCGCATCTCCGGATGGAACAGCTGCGAACTCAGTGCCTCGCCCAAGGTGACACAGGCGCCAGGAGGGTGCTCCAGCAGGCGCCACATCGCCGGGCCCTCGCTCAGTCGCTCTAGATGCACCTCTGCGACAGCCTCCGTCAGTGCCTGCCAGTCCCCCTCCGGGTCGGGATCGGCCACCAGGCGCAGGTCCAGGTCGCTGATCCCGGGAACGAAGTCCGCCAGCGGGTTCCGCAGGATCAGCGCCCGCACTTCGGGATACCTCCCTCGGATCCGGTCCCAGTAGCTGCGAGCTGTCTCCAGGGGGTCGGGTGTCGCCGCCATCAGCCCAGCAGAGCCCTGCGCACGTCGCCCAGGCCCGCCGGCACCAGAGTCCAGCCCTGTTCCTGCTTGGCCTTGAGGTGGCGCAGCATCCCCAGCATGAGTGCCCGCCGGGGCTCTTCGCTGGACCCGTAGTCGAGCGTGTTGTGGGTGAGGATGACGAAAGTGGCCACCTTGGGCGACAGCAGCGCCATCTCGTGTAGGCACGCGTCCACGATCCCGGTGTACACCTCCGGGGCGTAGGCGCTATCGGGCCGGGGGTCCTTGGGGTCGAACCGCGGCTCCAGAGAGAACCTCTCCCCTGGGTGAGACGAAACCGGTACCTCCACCAAGTCCAGGTCCCCGCTTTCCAGACGGCAAGTGGCGCTGGCCCGGTGGGCGTACGGCAGAGCCCCCAGCCAGCGGGCCCCGATGTCAGGCCGATACCGACCGGCTTTGCTGCAGGAGGTCTGCTTCACCCCTAGTTCAGCTAGGATGGGGAAGGTATCGTCGCTGGCCGAGAGAAAGCCGGAACGGTAGGTGAGCATGGGCCGTCCCAGCGCCTGCTCCCAAGCGTCCTTGGCCAGCGAGAGGATCTCCCGCTGCCGATCGCGGCTGTAGTGCCCCAGCACCTGATCGTAGCGGAGATCGCCGAAGCTGCGGCAGTGGAACTGCAGCCCCACCTCGAACCCTCGCCCGGCCACCTCCGCGAAGAGCGATGCCTGTCGCGCCGCCGTATCCGGCGTAGGCAGGAACGTACCCTGAAAGCCCTCCTGCTCCAGCATCTCCGCCAGCCCGAGCACCGCCCGGCGGCTCATATCCCAGGATTCGGTCCCTCCGATGAGGGACTCCGCGGTGACCCGCTCGCAGTCCATGCTGACTACGACGTAGAGCACGGCCTTGCTCATAGACGCCTACTCCATACTGAACTGACGGAACCCCGTCTCACATGGCTTGCCGTAGGCAAACTCGACGCGACGCGGCCCTGGCTGCAGCACGTAAGCCACGGTCGTGTGCATGAGGGGCCCGTGCTGGCATATGGCCCCGGGGCTGGCATGATCGCAGAGGATCTCCTTAATGCGGTCTGTCGTATGCCGCCCCTGTGATTCCCTCACCAGCCGCTCTAGGTTGCTCCAACGAGCGCGAGTGTTCTGCTCGAACTCCGCCGAGGAGAAATGACAGACGGGCGCCATACGTCCGGTGACCCAGTGGTTGGTGGCAAAGATGGCCTCGCCGCGAGGGAAGCGCAGCCCCGACTCCCCCACTCCCTTTTCCAGCACCACCACGCTCTCACTGTCGGCCAGGGTGATGTTGGCGGCGTGGTTCTTGGCCGGGTAGGCCATGCCGATTTCCACCGCCTCCTCCAGACAGGTGCTCTCCTCTAGGATCACTCTCTGGAGCAGGTTACTCTCCAGCCCTCGCCCGTTCACCGACTCGGTGCCCACGCTGGCCCCAGCCTGGCCAATGCCGTGGCAGTTGATGCCAGCGTTGGACCAGATCGTGCCCGGCCAGGTGAAATGTAACAGCCTGGCCCCGGAGGGGAAGGTCAGGTCGGCCAGGACGTGGTAGTAGGCCCGATCCTCGCCGATGTCGTTCGTCTTGCCAATGATCGGCCCGTGGTCCCCATCGCAGAAGGCCACATTGGTGCAGGCCCAGTTGACAGAGGTGAGGAAGTTGTAGGCCAGCACCTGCAGATAGTCCAGGCCCGCCCCCTCGGCGATCCCCTGCATCTCATCGAGCAGGTGAGGGTAGGCGCGACCCACGCGCTCCTCCATAAGGCGCACTCGGCCCGCACTGACCGGGGTCAGCTTCTCCACCACCTTCATCTCGGCCAGAATGCGGTGGATGGTGCCCCGGAAGGCGAGGCCCATGCCCCGGCCGAGCGATCGGTGGTCTCCTTTGCCTCTGAAGCTCTCCAATCTACATCGCCTCCTTCACGATGGCATCGCGCTTGTCCTTAAGCCAACCGGCGGCCTGGGCCACCATGCGGTCCACGTCCTCCATGGTCGGAGGGCGATGCTCCACCGTGAACGGAGTGCACACCTCGTAGGCGAAGTAGCGGTCGTAGCCCACCTGGTAGCAGGCGCGCATGAACTCCTCCTGGGGCACCTTGCCTTGTCCCATGAGGCGGCTGGCCACTCGGGGAGACTCGCTCATGGCCAGCCCGCGGACGTCGTGGTAGCGGATCATGGGAGGCAGTATCTCCAGGTCGGTGGCATGAGAGTGGACGATCTTGCCCCCGAACAGGCGCACCGATTCGGCGATGGGCTCGCCACGCAGATAGAGCAACGGGGCATCCAGGCAGATGTCCACCGCATCCCACCCCACCTCCAGCATCATGGCTCGGATGGTGTCCACGTTCTGGGCCACTCCAGTGTGAACCTCCAGCGCCAAACGCACCCCTGCCTCCTGGGCCACTGGAAGGAGCCTGGTGATGCCCTCGATGGTCCAGTCCCACTGCTGCCAGAGCGTGGCTCCCTCGTACACGTGATCGCCGCCCGCGTACACCCTGACATAGGGGCATCCCAGCTGCCCCGCCAGCCGCAGGCTCTCGCGGGCGAAGACGAGTTCCTTCTCCCTCTCGACCCGGTCCGGGCGGTTGAGGTCGAAGTACCCAGCGAAGAAGCACAGGTCAACACCATGCTCCCGCGCCAGCTCCACCGCCCGCTGCGCCCGCCGTTCGTCGAAGTCGAAGGGCGAGCACACGGGTGCTTTGCCCATCACCTCCACTCCCTCATAGCCGAGGGCGGCCGCCTTGGGTATGATCTCCTCCAGGCTCAAGCCCGGCCCCCGATAGAACAGGCCGGCATAGCTGATCGAGTGCAGTGCCACCTTCATGGTCACCTCCGCGGATGGTCTGGTCGCCGGGGCATGCCAATCCGGGTCACGCGCCGCGCCGAGTCAGCTTCCACACGTCCGAGAACATGTTGTTGCCGGCGACCACCCAGAGGGCGCCGTCATGGACGAACACGCTGGCCGCGTGCCTGGGCGCCCAGGGCGTGCCGGGCAGTTCGTGCCAATTGACGCCATCGGTAGAGTAGTGAACGTCGTTGCGGTTGCCATAGCCGTCGTAGCCCTCCAGCACCCACAGCTTCCCGTCCCATACGGCCACTTCGTGGTACTGCCGAGCCGCCCACGACGCCGATTCCACGTGCTTCGTCCACTCGATGCCGTCGGGGCTGCTCCAGACGTCTTGGTAGAACCTCCGGGTGGGCGTGGTAGGGGTGTCGTAGGTACCTCCTCCCAACAGCCACATCCGTCCGCGGAGCACGGCGCTACCTCCGATCATCCCTCGAGAAGGCCAGGGCGCGTGCTCCATGATGCGCTGCCAGGCGACTCCGTCCTCAGAGCACCAAACGTCGTTGTAGAACACATCCGGCCCAGGGACCTTGAGGGGCATGCTCTGGCCGCCCATGACCCAGATGCGACCATCGTGGACCACGGTGCAGTGAAGCACCCGATCGGCCCAGGGCACCCGGTCGCACACCAGGTCCCAGTGGATGCCATCGTCGCTGTTCCACACGTCATTCTGGTAGTGGCCCTGGTTGGCGTCGCCGCCCACGATCCACATCCGGCCCCGGTGCACCGCGTATCCGGCCGTGTGTCTGCCCTCCCATGGAGCCTGCGGTGTCTCCAGCCTCCAGTCGAGCCCGTCGGCCGAGGACCATACCTCGCTGTTGCAGATACGAGGGAAGTGCACCTTGTCCCTCGGGTTCCAGCCGCCCAGAAGCCACATGCGGCCGCGGAAGGACAGGGCCCCGGCGCCATCGCGAGGGGCGAAGGGCGCCTCGAGGGTGACTGGGGTCCACTCGTACGCGGGCTCTACGGAAGCCGCAGGCGCAGGCCCGCCGTTCACCTTACCACTCCAGCGCGCGAGCGTGGGCTACGTCCATCCGGCTCACCGGCCCCGGCCGCCCCCGTACGTTCACCGCCCGGCACTCCAGGCGGTTGACCCCCTCATGCATGGGCCAGTCGAACGACTCCTCGACCCGGAGCCACCCATCTCCATTGAGTCGGGCTTCGTAGTGGTCGAAGTAGGGCATGCAGTGCTCGAGCTCGATCCTGAGCCGGGACTGCCCTCCCTCCCAACTGGGGGTAGCCGCCAAACGCACCAGGTTCAGGCTCCAGTAGAGGTGGTCCGGGTTGCCGGTGGGCTTCACCGCATGAGGGCTGAAGTGGCTGATGAACGTGGGCAACACCCGCTCGTCCACCCACTCCCAGCCGTTGATCAGCACCCGGGCGTAGTAGTCCATCACCCGATGCCTGCCGAAGCGCTCGAAGAGCAGGGGAAGGGCTTCCAGCGTCCAGGAGCTGTATGCCCCGTCTCGCTTGAGCTCGTGGAGAGCTCGCTCTCCTGGAATGACGAAGAGCGGCTCGTCCTGGATCATCTCCACCTGGTCTGCCTCGCGGCGCAACCAGGCATCCCGTATCTCGAGCGCATTGAGGGGTACGCCGTCGCGGCGGTAGTAGACGTTGACGTCCGGGTCCATAACCACCCACTTGCGGTGTTCGTTGGACCAGATCTCCGCCACGCTGTGCCCGACATTGCCCACATTGTAGTCCCGAGGGTACTCGCCGTGCTCGATGCAGATGCCGATGACCCGGGCCGGCCAGCCCAGAGCACAGGCGCAATCCACGAAGGTGCGAGCGTAATGCCCGCACGCGAACTGCGCTCCCCTGGCCGCCTGCCGCAGGATGTCCAGGCCATCCTTCACTTCGACGCTGTGGTGGGAGTAGCCGTGATCCCAGCGAGAGCGCACCCAGCGCTTGAGGGCCAGGAACCCCTCGAACTCCGTCTCAACGCCCGCCACTACCGCCTCGAGCCCGAACTCGTCCCTTAGCGCCACCATTCGAGCGTCGTTGGGGTCGCCGTAGTCCATGCAGTGGTAATCGCCCCGGAAGTCAGGCACCTCATACTTGATCACCCGGAACTCGCCCGGCACCTCCCGTCTTTCCACTCTCTCCTCCTGAAGTGGCGACCCGCAGATCAGGCCAGGGTCCGCCCCAGGTAGTCCACCTCGAACATGGCCTCGCACACGTCCTCCGGCGTCACCGGCCGGCCAATGCCGTAGTCCGCCTGCCCCGCCGGCCCCACGATCCGGCGTGCCTCCTCGAGCACGTCGGGCCAGCCTGGGTCGTGCAGCCCGAAGTCGGCGAAGGTGGTAGGCAGGTTCACCGAGCGATCGAAGGCGATCAGGGCGGGCAGATCCTCGCTGAACTCACCTCCCAGTACCACCCGCACCAGCAGACCGAAGGCCACCCACTCTCCGTGGATGACGTCTGCCCGGGCGCCCGGCATCCGAGCCGGATGCAGCACGTGGTCACCCCCCATGCCGAAGCCCCCCATCCCAGACTGATAGAGGACTGCCTCGACCACCCGATCCACTTCCTCGGTGGGCATGCCCCGCTGGCAGGCACGATAGGCGCGCGCGCCGTCGGCCAGTATCGTATCCGAACACAGGCGGGCGAAGGCCAGCCGGCTGGCGGTGACGTCCGGGGCTCCCCGCCACTGGGCCAGTTGAGCCCCGTACTTGGAGGGCAGAGCATCCCCCATGCCCGAGGCCAGGTAACGGCCGCCGGCTCGGGCGATAATGGCAGTGTCGGCGATGACCACGTCCACCGCCTGGTACCAGCGACGCCGGGGGCCGGGATCCCCTTCGATCCCCGCGCCCGAAGTGCCGGCGGCGTTGACACCGGCCGTGGTGGGCAGGGCGATATACTGGACCCCCAGATCGTGAGCCACGGCCTTGCCGCAGTCCATCACCGCCCCACCGCCGCAGCCAATCACCAGATCCACCTTCTGCTGGCGTCCAATCGCCACCAGATGGTTCACCGAGTCGAGCGTCTTGCGGACGTGATCTCCCTGCTCGAGGTGGTAGGTGAGGCCGCCGGCCTCCAGGCTGGGCAGCACGGTAGGCTTGGCCGCCTCCAGGGCACGGTTGCCCCCGATCACCAGGGCCCGAGTGCCGAACTGGGCCGCGTGTTCTCCTACTTGCCCGCTGGCGCCGGCCCCCACCACGAAGTACTGCGGGCTGCGCATGGTCTTGATCATCGGCGTCTCTCCTGGACACCCCGCGAATGGAACGCTGATGAACGCTGATACTGCGTTGATCTCCGCTGATCTTCCATCATCTCTTCGTGATCAGCGTGAATGCGCGTAGTATCAGGGTCATCAGCGTTCCATTGCCATCTTGTCGAAGGTCTCGCCTACGGCGGCGGCGATGTATTCCAGGTCCTGGTCGGTCAGCTGCGGATGCAGGGGCAGGCAGAAGAGCCTGTCGCCGTGCTCCAGGGCCCGAGGGGTGTCCTGGGGGTCGTAGCCCAGCTTTCGCAGCATGGGGTACTTGGTGACGGCGAAGTTCATGACCACGCCGCCCACCTGGTAGTCCTGCTGCATCCGCTCGATGAACCGGTCCCGCTTCTCCCCCGCCCACTCCTTGGGCACCATCACCGTGTAGCCGTAGTAGATGTGGGTGTACCCCTCCGGCTCGATGGGCGTCTGGATGCCGGGCGCGGCCGCCTGCAACAGCGCGGTTAGCCTGGCCGCCCGCTCGCGCCGCCTCTCGTTCATCTGATCCAGCTTGGCCAGTTGCACCGAGCCCACCGCCGCCTGGATGCCGGTCATGCGGTAGTTGAAGCCGGGCTCGACCAGGACGCTCTCGCCCTCCCAGCGGTCCCAGCCGAAGGTGTGCAGCCGGCGGGTGCGGCGGGCCACCCACTCCTCGTCTGTCGTGATCATGCCCCCCTCACCCAGGGTGGTCATGTTCTTGGAGGTCTGGAAGGAGAAGACGTTAGCCGTGCCCCTCTTGCCTACCTTGGTGTCCTTGTAGCCGGCGCCGCAGGCGCGGGCGGCGTCGCCGAAGACGGGCACCGGGCCATGCTTGGGGTGAGGATGGCGCTCGGCGATGTCCAGCAGGGCGTCCATGTCCGCCGAGAGGCCGTTGTTGTGCACCGGCAGGATGGCTCGGGTACGAGGGCTCATCTTGCGCTCGACGTGCTCGGGGTCGATGTTGAAGGTGCCATCGCCGATGTCGGCGAAGACGGGGGTGCCGCCGGCGGCCATGATGGCATGGCTGGTGGCGATGTAGGTAATGGGGGTAGTGATCACCTCGTCGCCCGGCTCCAGGTCCAGGATCTTCATCACCAGGTCCAGCCCGGTGCCGCAGGAGTTGACGGCCAGGGCGTACTTGGTGCCCACGTAGGCAGCGAACTCTTCCTCGAACCTGGACACGTACGGCCCGCCCCCGAAACCCACCCAGTAGCGGGCGCCGTGTTCCAACACCTGTCGGATGGCGTCCATTTCCTCCTGGCCGTACCAGCCGCCTAGGGGGATGAGGCCTTGGTGCACGGGGCCGCTAGAGCCCCGGCGCAGGATTTCCCGGCGGTCCTCGGCCGTCATTACCGTCACGGTTGCCATAGTCACTTTCTCCTTGCAGCCCCGCTCCGTGAAGGGGCTACTCCTCGAGTCTTAGCAGGCGGGCAGCGTTGCGGCCCAGGATGGCCAGCAGGTCCGGCACCGGCAGGTCCGTGTCCAGGACCACTCCCAGCCGCTGGGCGAAGTCATCCCAGGGGGCGTCGGTGCCCCAGATCACGCGCGACGCGCCCAGCAGGCTCACCGCCCGCGTCACGGCGAAGTACGGGTTCTGGGTGGAGGCCGTGTCCACGTGGAAGTTGGGGTACCGGCTCAGCCTCACCATCTGCTCCGGGCTGCTCACCCCGTGCGCCATCACAAAGGGCACGTCCGGCCAGGACCGGATCATATCCTCGGTCACGATTCCGTGGTAGAGCACCGGGGCCCCGCGGTCGGAAAGGAAGGCGAACAGCCTCTCCCACTGTTCCCGGTAGGCGAGGAGCGGCTGCGGCGACTGGTAGGTCTCATGCATAGCATGCAGCTTCACGCCCCGCATACCTAGCTCGTCGAAGCAACGGCGGACCTCGTGGGCCATGTCGTGCTGGTAGGGGTTCGTGACCGCCAGGCCAATGACGAAGCCCGGATAGCGCCGGACCAGGTCGCCCACCAGGTCGTTGCTCGCCGTGAGCTGGGGATGGATCACGCCGTTGACCACGATGCGCTCCAGCCCGAGGGCCATAGCGCGCCGTACGATCTCCTCCGGATGGTGGGCCAGTATGTTGAGACCGGACCACTTCCCCAGGTGGACGTGGAAGTCAATGAGCCCGAGGCCGGCCAGCGACTCTCCCCGCAGAGCTCGCTCCATGATGGCGCTCACAGCCCCACCTCCTGCAGCAGCCGACGCACCGTATCCCCGGCGATGGCCTTCTTGGCTTCCTCCTCTACCTCGCTGTAGATGAGCTGCAGCATGGACTGGAGGGGGGTGAAGTAGGGGTACCTTGAGCCGTATACCAGTCTGGCAGGGCCGAAGCGAGCCACCACGGCCTCGATACCTCCCAGGATCTGGTAGCCGGGCAGGTCCAGGTGGAAGCTGTCATACTTCTCCCACAGGTAGTAGAACCAGCGCTCGTTCTGGCTCTGCTTGGGCACGCTCAGGATCACCGGCATCGCGGGCCAGCCGCGGAGGACCGGCTCCAGGTCGGAGACCCGCAGCAGGTTCGGCTCCGACACGTCGAGCAGGAGGGGGACCCGGTGCTGAGCCAGCGCATCGAAGAGCTCCCCCAGCAAGGGCAGGTCCAGCCGATCCAGGAAGGCGCTGGGATAGAACCAGAGCCGCAACATCCGGACGCCGTGCCGGCGCATGAGGGTGAGAAGGTCCTCGGGGGCAGGGAACTCGCCCGTATGGTGGGGCGCGGCGGTCCACACCGGGTGGATGCGGTCGGAGGCGGGGGCGTGCTGGACCAGCCACTCGTTGCCGGTGGCCGGGTCCAGGTCGCGGCTTAGGAGGCAGGCGGGGCAGGCCTCGGCGATGCCCAGGTGGTCCATCTTGGCGAGCAACCCGGCGAGCGACCAGTCGTGGCCTGTCGGTGGGTTGTAGTAGGGTCCGATGGCGCAGTTGACGTCGAGGAAGCGGAGGGGGTGAGTCATGTTTGAGCTCCTGGAAGGCGACCCGGATGCCCTGATGCGGCAGGCGAACTCATGCCGGCCGGGTCGGGGTTGTCCGGTGTCCTCCGACTGACATCAGCCCTTGATGCCGGTGAAGACGATCCCCTGTATGAAGTAGCGCTGGGCCAGGAAGTATACCACTATGCACGGCAGGGCCGTCATGAGGGAAGCGGCCATCAGCAGGTGCCAGGCGCTGTACTCAACCGAGCGGAAGAAGTTGAGGCCCAGAGCCAGGGTGTACTTCTCGGTCGAGTTCAGGTAGATGAGGGGGGCAAAGAACTCGTTCCAGTGTCCCATAAACCCGAAGATGGCCACCACGCCCAGCGCAGGCTTGGACTGCGGAAGGATGATCCGACGGTAGATCTGGAAGGTGCTGCATCCGTCAATGCGGGCGGCGTCATCCAGTTCCAGAGGCAGAGTCATGTAGAACTGGCGCAGCAGGAAGACGTTGAACGCGCCTCCGCCAAAGTAGGATGGCACGATCAGGGGAAGGAAGCTGTTAAGCCAACGAAGGGTGCGAAAGAGTATGTACTGGGGAATCAACGTGACCTGACCGGGGATCATCATGGTCGAGAGAAGGACAAGGAACAGCACGTCCCGCATCCGGAAACGCAACCGCGCGAAGCCGAAGGCCACGATCGAGGCCGATGCGACCGTGCCCAGCACAGCGAAGAAGGTGATGGTAATCGTGTTGCGGGCGAAGAGCGCCATGGGAATGGCTTGCCACACCTCGACGTAGTTCTGCCACCTAATAGGCGAAGGGATCCACTGGGGAGGAACTACGAAGATCAGCCCTAGAGGCTTCAGCGAACTGGAAAGCAGCCAGGCCAGCGGGAGCAACAAGATGACCGCTCCGCCCACAAGAACGGGATAGAGTACCAACCGGCCGACCGTTCGCTGCACCGACTTGCGCGCCCAAAGAGATGGCGCAGGCCTGTAGGCGGCAGGGCGCGAGACCGACATCTGCCTCTCGTCCGTGACCACTACGCCCTCCCCTTGAGTTCGCCGGAGTAGTAGACCCAGGCTGCTGATGACCGAAACACCAGTACAGTGAAAAACAGGATGATGATAGCGAGAATCCAGGCCAGGGCAGAAGCGTATCCCATTCTGAAGAAGCTGAAGGCGTTGTTGTACAGGTAGAGCACGTAGAAGTAGGTTGCGTACCGAGGCCCGCCCCCGGTCATGATGTATCCGGCGGCGAAGACCTGGAATGACCCGATAATGCTCATAATCAGGTTGAAGAAGACCACTGGTGACATCTGCGGCAGTGTTACGTGGCGGAAGCGCGACACTCGCCCCGCGCCGTCTATCTCGGCCGCCTCGTACATCTCCGTCGGGATGCCCTGCAGACCAGCCAGGTAGATCAACATTGGACCGCCCACGCCCCACAGGCTCATGAGTATGAGGGAGGGAAGCGCCCATTTGGTGCTTCCCAACCAGGGAGGCGGGTTCTCTATACCCATGCCCCGCAGGAAACCGTTGAGGAGACCGAACTGGGGCTGGAAGATCCATACCCAGAGAATCGCCGAGGCCACCGCCGGCACCAGATTCGGCATGTAGTAGGCAGTGCGGAAGAGCCCCAGAAACTTCACCTGCTGGTTCATGAGCAGCGCGATGGCGAACGACAGGGTAATACGGAGGGGCACAGACACGAACGTATAGATGCTGGTAACCTTCAGTGATTGCCAGAACAGATCATCCCGGGCCAGCATCACGTAGTTGGCCAACCCGGTGAATACAGGCGGCTTGACCACCTCATACTCGGTGAAGCTGAGGTACAGCGAGGCCAGGATCGGCCCAATGGTGAAGATGAGAAGGCCGAGGAGCCAGGGCGAGATGCAGAGGTACCCCTCCAACTCCTCTCTCCTGGCGCTCGACGACATCCCACGCACCCGCGGCTGCCAGGCGGCTACCTGCATGATCGAACCTCCACTCCTGCGGGCAGGGGACCCGAGAACGCGGCTCGGGCCCCCATCTAGCCGGCTCAGCGACGTCGGGCCAGCTAACTCACCTGAGGGTTCTTCTCGTAGTGCGGAGGCCGACGTGCGAAGACCTCATCGCACTTCTCGCAAGCGCGCCGGCAGGCCTCTTCCACTGTGGCCTCGCCCGTCCAGATGACGCTCAATTCCTGGTTCATCAGACCCCACCACTCGCCGCAGTCAGAGGTCGGGTAGTAATCGTGACCGCAGCAGTCGAGGTCTGCAATGGGGATGGTGATGTCCTGATCACCCCACATGGACAGGAACTCGTCACTCGCTATCAGGCTCCGCTGGCCGGGCAGCCCAAACAGCATCCACCGCTTCTGACCCTCGACATCCCCGAGGTACTTGCACAGAGTCCAGGCCTGGTCGCGGAACTGCGTGTTAGCGATGATGGACCAGACGTTCGATCCCATCTGAACGCTACGAAGCCCTGTGACGGGGTGCCTGGGCATGTGCACGTACTGCCAACCGAAGCCTTGCTCCTCGAAAGTGGGACGGATGGTACTGGCCGCGGTCACCAGCTCAAAAGACATACCGGCCTTGCCGGTTAGGAACGGACTCTCCATACCCTCAAGCAGAGCCGGTGTGGGAAGTACTTCATGTGTGAACATCAGGTCGGCGACCCATTGGATTGCCTCCATTGCCACTGGATCAGTGATGGTGCACTTGTTGTAGTCCTCATTGAGCACTGACCCACCAGCGCCGTGGATGAAGGCACACAACCAATATGGTGGTGCGGAGTTTGCCCCAAGGAGGCCCCATTGGCCCGCTTCCTTGTCCGTCATCGCCTTGGCGTAGGTCAGGAGGTCGTCCCAGGTCCAGTCCTCGTCCGGAAGATCGAGGCCAGCCTGCTCCATGAGCGTGGTGCTGATGCACAGGGTCTGGCCGTTAGCCACCATGAGCGTGCCGTACAGCCCGCCCTGCCATTCCCACTCGAGGTCCATGGGGTACCAGTAGTCCTCCAGGGTCCAGTTGTCCCGCTCCATGAAGGGCTTGATGTCCAGGAACATCCCCCTGGCCGCCCCCGGGATGACCCAGTTCATCTGGTTGTACGTGACGTCCGGAGCCACACCTCCGGCGAACTCGGTCTGCAGCTTCTCCCAATAGCCCTGGCCCGGCCTGGGCTCTACCACTACCTCGATACCTGGGTCCAGCTTCATGACTTCCTGGGCGCAGTCGTCAATGACCTTCATCCGCATTTCGTCCCAGGTCTTCACCGCCCAGCGGATCTTGACAGGACCGGCAGCAGCCGGCACTACCACGGTCTCCTTCACAATCTGCGGGGTCCCCTGGACTATGACAGTGACTTCCCTCTCCACCACCTGGGGTGTGGCCGCGGGCGCACAGGCCGCCAGACCACCCAAGCCGAGCATGCCGACACCGATCTTCAGCGCCCTACGCCGTGAATACATCTTGGCCGATTCCATCTTCCTGCCCTCCTTACCCTTTCGGCGACCTACGTCGGCTGCAGTGCACCGCCATAGCTACGACTCCAGGACGTACGGCTCGATCCCCGCTCACACCTCCTTTCCCACCCGATATCCCCGCCGGGCTCGATCGCTAGACCGCCGCCTTCGCCAGCTCCGCCAGCCTCTCCCCCTGCCCGGCCACCTTGCGGAAAGCATAGGCCGTCTGCTCTACCCACTCCTGCGGCGGGTCCACCGGAGTGGTGAGCCAAAAGGCGGTATCATGTATGGCCTCGCTTACCGGCAAGTCCCCCCGCTTCATCGGCCGCCTCGCCCCCACAGGCAGATCCCCCCACGGACCCCCCAACCCCTCAAACGAGAAGTGGTTGAACAAGGGCTCTAGGTGCATCACCCCATACCCAAAGGGCGTGATCCCAGGGGTGGTCCTCACCCCCTCCGCCACCAACGCCCTAAGCACTATGTCCACCGGCGCCCCCACCACCTCCGGGTCTATCCGGCCAGTGTAAAGCAGCATCCCTCCCCGCTTGGCCTTGGCGTAGGTCTTCTGTACGCTTACCCCAGGAATGCCCGCCATCAACTGGTCAAGCTGGCCAAACCAGGCCCCCCGCTTCTCATTGAGCTCCGGCAGCCGCTCTAACTGCGCCCTCGCCATGGCTACCGCCAAAGGATTGGCCCGGTACTTGATGCCCAACCCCATGTTGCGCAACTCCTTGAACCGCTCGGTCACAAACAACCGCTCACAGCGCCCATAGTGGCCCAAGGCCACCATGGCATCATAGAGCTCGTCATCGTCGGTGGTGGCTACCCCCGCCTCGATCCCCGTCACCGCCTTGGAAGCTTGCAGACTGAAACACCCCACATCCCCCACGCTCCCCACCTGAGCCCCATCCCAGGTGGCCCCATGGGCGTGAGAAGCATCCTCGATCAGCTTGATGCTGGTGCCCTTCACTAGGTCACGCAGAGCGTCCATGTCCGCCGGGTTGCCATACACGTGCGTCACCACAATGGCCACGGTGCGCTCGGTTATACGCCGGGCCACATCCTCCGGATCGGCACAGTAGGTCTCGGGGTCGGCATCGCAAAACACCGGCGTGGCCCCGCAGTGCAAAATGGGGGTGATGGAGGCGTGCCAGGTCACCGAGGGCACGATCACCTCCGTGCCCTGACGGGCCCCAGCGGCAAAGATGGCCGAGTGCAGGGTGGCGGTACCGTTGCACATCACCAAAGCGTGCTTGGTGCCCACAAACCGGCGAAACTCTTCCTCAAAGAGCTCCAACTGGGAGTAGGCCGTGCTCAGATCCTCCAGCACCGCATTCACGTAGCCCTTCTCCCGCTCCCCCGCCACCTGCCAGCGGTCCTCTAGCCCTACCCTGACCGCCTTCGGCCCTCCCTCTATCGCCAGCTTCTCCGCCATCGTTCCTCCCCGCCCCGCTCGCCAGTCTAGATGCAGGTGGTGCTTGCCAACCGCGGCCGTCCGCGCGCACAATGTCCGCATCCAGACCGCCTACGCTCCGCGATGACACCACCATTATAGGCCGATGGAGACCGCCACCGCCGCGAAAACCTGACGCCGATAGGACGCGTACCTGACATGCAACTGCGTGTCGGCACTTGCACCCGGCCGCCGGGTGCGGTCTCACGCCGGAGAGGGAGGGCGCCATGCAGGCAGCGGAACTACAACCCGAGCAGGTAGCGAGGGCCGAGCGCGCCGGCGCCGAGGAGATCCGCCACACCACTCTGAGCTCGCTCCTCTGGATGAGCTTCGCCTTCTCCAGCCTGGCTTGGTGGCAGCAGGTGACCGCCAGCGGCGCTCCCTCTGTCACTCAATGGCTGAGCATCGCCTTCACCCTGCTGCTCCTCCTGAACGTCGCCCTCTCCCAGGCCAGCCCCCGCCTAGCCGGCTGGCTCTTCGTGACCCTGATCTTCTCGCTGGGCACCGCCCACCTGGCCTGGGTCAGCCCGGCGGCGGCCGCCCTCATCTTCGTCGGCGCGGCTCTGGCCGCGGGGGCTGTCCTCCAGCCCAGAGCCGCGCCCGTGGTGGGCGCCCTGGGCGCCGCCCTACTCCACAGCCAGGAGCCATCTGCCTCCTCCGCCGCCCTGGTGTTGGCCCTCTCCACCGGCATCTGGCTGGCCCTCCGGCCCCTCTACGACCTCCTATGGCGCTACTCCCGCCAGACGCTGGAAGCGGTGGCCATGTCGGAACAACTCCGGGACGAGCGGGGCAAGCTTGGCCGCACCATCAAGGACCTCAACCTCTCGTACCGCCTGTTGGAGAAGACCAACCTGGAGCTGGCCCTGGTGTGCCGGGAGGCCGACATCCTGCGCGACCTGCGCCACCGTTTCGCCACCAACCTCAGCCACGAGCTCCGCACCCCCCTCAACGTCATCCTCGGCTTCAGCCGCCTGATCTACTCCAACCCCGACCTCTACGGCATGGCAGCTTGGCCCGACGGGCTGCGGCGCGACCTGGCCGAGCTCCAGCGCAACGCTGGCTATCTCTCCCGCCTGGTGGACGACATCGTGGACCTGGCCCGGGCCGACGCCTTGGCCCTGCCCCTGCAGCGCGAGACGGGGGATCTGGTGGCCATCGCCGAGGAGGCCGTGGAATTGGTGCGCTCTCTGGCCAGGCAGAAGCGACTCGAGCTCCGGGTAGAGGTCAGCGGCACGCCACCGCCCCTATCTCTGGACCCGGTCCGCATCCGCCAGGTGCTCTTCAACCTGCTCACCAACGCCATCCGCCATACTCAGAAGGGCGGGGTGGTGGTTCGCGTGGCCGACGCCGGCGAGGAGGTGGTGGTATCGGTGTCCGACACGGGGTCGGGCATACCCCAGTCGGAGCTGACCACCATCTTCAACGAGTTCTATCAAATCGGCCGGCCCAAGGTTCAGGAGGATTCCGGCAAGGGCCTGGGCCTCGCTATCGCCAAGCGGTTGGTGCAGCTCCACGGGGGAAGGATATGGGCCGAAAGCGAGGTCGGAGCGGGAAGCACCTTCAGCTTCTCCCTGCCTTCGGAAACCAAGCAGGTCTCCCTAGGGCGGCGGCCCTCGCCTACCTCGGTTCCTGCCGTCGCCCCCGCCGTGCTGCTGCTCAACGACGACGGTGTCGCCTGCTCCTACCTCCGGAGACGTCTGGAGGGGTACGACTTCGTCGCCGTGGGCGGGCCGAGCGATCTCGAGTCGGCGCTGGAGGCTCATCGGCCCGTGGCGGTGATGGTCAACCAGACAGCCGGGGCCGAGGCATTCGGCGACGCTGAGCCGCTGCTGGAGCGCCTGTCCCCGGACCTGCCCCTCATCCGCTGCCCCCTGCCCAGCGCCAACTGGCTCTCCACGCGGGGCAGCTTCGATGCCGTGCTGACCAAGCCGGTCACCGCGGAGGGGTTGGCGCACGTCATGGCGGAGGCAGGCATCAACGGTGCCGGCAGCCGCATCCTGGTGGTGGACGACGACCGCGGCTTCGTGCAACTGATGCGAAGACTGATCGAGACCCTGCCCGGCCCCCGTCACGAGGTCATCGCCGCCTACAGCGGCGAGGAGGCGCTGCGCAAGCTCCGCCGGCTCCGGCCCCGGTTGCTCCTTCTGGACCTAGTCCTGCCCGACATCTCCGGGTTCGAGGTGGCCAATCGCCTCCGCCAGTATGGCGACCTCGAAGCCACCAGAGTGGTCGCCGTCACCGCCGCCACGCCCGGGGAAGACCAGCTGGAGACGGGCGGGGCCAGTTTCCACATCAGCCGCAACGGCCCCTTCCGTCCGGGGGAACTGGTGCACCTCATCGCCGCCGGGCTGGCCTGTGCCACCGGAAGGCTGAACCTCTCAGAGCGCACCGGCGCCGCTACTGGGGACCTGGCCGCGTCCGCGGCAAGCATTGGTTGATCGCCGCCAGGAACTGACCCCTCGACACCGGCTTGTGCAGCTGGACCCGCGCCCCCAGCGCCTGCCCCAGCCGCTCGTCCTGCACCACGGAACACACCAGGACCGGGATGCTCCTGGTGGTTTCGCGCCTGCTCAGTTGCTCCAGGACGCTCCACCCGTCCATCTTGGGCATCATTATGTCAAGAACGATGACGTCCGGCTGCAGCTCCTGAGCCACGGCGAAGGCGTGGCGTGGGTCGGATACCGCATGCACCTGCCAGCTCGAGGTAGCGAGGTACCGCCGGTACAGCTCGACCGACCCCGGGTTGTCCTCCACTATCAGCACCCGGACCGGGGGAGAGGCCGAGAGGCTCAGCGTCATCGTCGCCTGACCGGTGGCGTCTACACAGAGACTGGTCTGGTAGCCCTGCGAAGCAGCGATACGCTGAACGGCGGGGAACTGCGTCTCCAGCAAGCGGCGGTCACCCAGCCCAAACCGTAGCTCGACGGAGACAGACTCCTCACCGTGCGCCAGTTGGGCGGTCACATCGCCGCTGGCAGCCTGAACGGCGGCACTCAGCAGCTGGGCCAGCACCTGCTTGAGCACCGCCTGGTCGGCGGCGACGAGGGAGGCCTCTTCGTCGGCGGGCGCGAATCGCACCTCGCCGGGTAGTTGCTGGGTCAGCGGCTCCACCAGGCGGATCGCGGAGCGGAGCACATCCACCAGGCACACCTGGGTGGGCTGGCTGCGCAGGTACTCCAGTTCGTCCTCGAAGGGACTGGCATCCCCCTGCTCATCCTTGTCAGGGGGCAGCCGGCTGTTCAGGACCGCTGTCAGCCGTTCCTCAGCCCGCCATAGGTCACGGTGCACCTGACGCTCGCTCAGGGCCAGCTCCTCCGCGATCTGCCGGATGGGCATGTTCTCCACGTACCGGAGGGTGAGCACGTCGTAGGAGCGGGATTCCAGCGAGCCAAAAGGGTAACGCCGAGCGGGACAGAGGGCTTCGATGGCGTGCAGCAGGAGTCTCTGCAACCGGAGCGCCTGCTCCTCGAGGCCAGCAGCGGCGGTCTCAGGGAAGGCCGCCGCCAACTCGGTATGGCAGAGCTCCACACTCTCGTACAGCCAGCGCAGGGCCTCGTGAACCTGCTCCCGGGACAACTGCGGCATGGGTCACGCTCCTGTCCCCGCGCCCGGCAGAGGGTCCCTTCGGTGTCCGGCACGAGCGGCAGGTCGCGCCGGGCCCCAAGCGGGATGCCCGCAGCGGCACCGCCGCCGGCCCCTCGGAGGCGCGGGACGACTCAGTCTACCACGAGAGCTCCTGGCGGGCGCGTTCGATCACCTGGCGTATATCCCCTTCCTCTTCCTCCGAGAGCCGGGGCGCGGTATCCAGATCCAGGGCCAGGTCGTGGTAACGGTCCCGAGCATAGTCCACGTCCAGCTTCGCCTCTCCCCGCAACCAGGGGCTGACCATAAGGCGAGACCACACCTCAGGCTCCCAGTGCTCCTGTCGGAAGTGCCGCGCCGTGTGCTCGGTGGCCATGAAGTTCCCCCCCGGCCCTACCTCATCCACCAGGTCCACCGCCAGCTCCTCGTCCGTCACCGCGAAATCCCGACACAGGTGCTTGAGGGCGCCGCAGAACTCGTTGTCCAGGATCATCTGCAGGGGCGAACAGACCTCGTCAATGCTGAGCAGGCCGGCATCCAGGTGCACGTGCCCGCCCGCCAGAAGGGTGGGGATGGCGGTGAGGGCCTTCTGCGCTCCGGCTTCCACCGACGGCAGCTTGGCATCCGAGAGCCCGGCGTGTCCGCCGAAGGGCAACCCATAGTGGCGGGCCATCTGAGCCGTGGCGAGGTTGGTGAGGGCCATCTCCGGCCGGCCGTAGGGGTAGATCATGGTGCGCATGTCTATCACGGACACCGAAGACCCTAGCCTGAAGCCGGTCCCCCCGAAGAAGGCCCGGTGCAGGATGCCCAAGGCCAAGTGCTCGGCCAGGTTGAGGGCGATGGATCCGGCCAGGGTCACGGGCGAAGTGGCGCCCATAGCGTACATGTCCCCGATGTGCACCGGCAGCCCCCGCTTCCAGAAGTAGAGAAACTGGTAAGCCTCGTGGCGGCCGAGCTTGAGGGGCGGCACCAGGTACACCGTCCCGCGGAAGACGTCGCTCAACGGCCGGCCGAGCTGCTGGGCCCGCAACTGGAAGAGGTCATAGAGATAGGGGCACAGCTCGTCCAGGTGGATGGTGCCCGATTCGCGCCCCCCGTACTTCCAGCAGTATAGCTTCTCGTACAGGGGCTCCAGCTGGGGAACAGGCGAGAACGGACAGCCCAGCATGCTGTGTCCGCCCACGTGCTCCAGCGCCCGAGCCAGGGCGAAGTATCCGGCCAGCCGCTCCTCCGTCCAGGGAACCAGGGCCCCGGAATCCGGGTCGTGATAGAGGCCGTAGTAGACCCCTGCGGAGGCGCTGACTCCAGGGTGGATGGCGGCCCAATCCACCTTGTCGCTATCGGCGAGGAACCGCTCTACCACCCTCGCCGGATAGCGCACCCGCTGGTGGGCGTAGTCGACGCGGCCGCCGCAGCCCTCCAGGTGGCGGAGGATGTCGTCGCTCTCGATCCACATCCCCGTCTGCTCCAGGATGCGAAGGGCGGCGTTGTGAATGGCATGAACCTCGGCCTCACTCAGGACGTCCGCTGTGCCGGCTCGCAGTCTCAACGCAAACGCTCCCGCGAAGTGGTTAGTGGTGAGTGGTGAGTGGCAGATGTTCTCCAGGAGCGATGTGGCCGCCAGTTAGCGCTGCCCCACTCACCACTAACCACTGGCCACTGTCCACTACCCACTACTCACGCCTTCATTCCGGTGATGGTGATGCCCTCGATGAACTGCCGCTGGGCGGCGAAGAACAAGATCATCATGGGTATGGTCACCACCAGGGAGGCGGCCATCATCAGGTGCCAGTCCCGCTGGTACTTCGTCTGGAACGCATACAGGCCCAACGAGAGGGGGAACTTGCTGTTGTCGGAGAGGTAGATGAGGGGCCCCATGAAGTCGTTCCAGGTGCCCAGGAAGTTGAAGACCACCGCCACCATGAGCGCCGGGCGGATGAGCGGCAGCATGATGCTCCCGAATGTGCGCAGCTCCCCCGCCCCATCCACCCTGGCGGACTCGGTCAGCTCCCAGGGCAGGCTAAGGAAGAACTGCCGCAGCAAGAAGATGTAGAAGGCGCTCCCGAAGAAGGCGGGCACGATCAGGGGAGCGTAGCCGCCCACCCACCCCAACACCCGGAAGAGCACGTAGGTGGGGATCATGGTGACCACGCCGGGGATCATCATGGTCGCCAGAAGCACCACGAACCACACGTCTCGTCCCCAGAAGCGCATGCGGGCGAACCCGTAGGCGACGAGCGAGCAGGAGATGGCGGTGCCTACGGTGGACAGACCGGAGTAGAGCATGCTGTTGCGCAGGAGACGGCCGAAGTTGAAGCCGGGGTTGTTGAGGGCGTCTATGTAGTTGCGCCACAGGATGGGCTCGGGAATCCACTTCGGCGGTCGGGTGAACACCTGCTCCAGCGGCTTGAGCGAGGTTATGATCAGCCAGAGGAACGGGATCACCCATATTAGGGCCACGCCGCTCAGGAGAAGGTGCCGCAGCGGCGCCACCACCCTCTTGGCCGTTCTGGCCCCGGATCGGCTCCGTCTGAGGGCCAATGCCTCTACGCTCATGTCGCGCTCCTACCCGAGTCGACCGGGGGCCCGCAGAGAGCTACGAGGGGACAGCCGCCTCGTAGTACACCCACCGGCCGGATGTCTTCAGCAGGACCAAAGTCAGAGATAGGATGGCCACGAACATGGTTACCGCCATGGCCGAGGCATAGCCCATCTCGAAGTAGCGGAAGGCATTGCGATACAGAAGCAGCATATACATGAGCATCGAGTCCAGGGGGCCTCCTGCCGTGCCCCCCGGCCCGTAGCCTCCGCCGCTCGACGAACCTCCCGCAATGTAGGCCGAAGTGAAGACGCCGAACGAACCAATGATACCCATGATGAGGTTGAAAAAGATCACCGGGGTCAGCAAGGGCAGGGTGATGTTGAGCAGACGGTACCAGGCGCTGGCGCCGTCTATCTCTGCCGCCTCGTAGTAAGTCTTGGGTATGTCCTTCAGGCCGGCCAGGAAGATAAGCATGGTGCCGCCTGAGCCCCAAAGCGACATGATGATCAGCGCCGGCTTGGCCCAGGCCGCTTCGCTGAACCAGCCGGGCGGACGGCCGATCCCGAGGCTGCGGAGCCCGCTGTTCACCAGCCCATTGCCGGGGTCCAAGAGCAACATCCATAGCAGGGTGGCCGCCACCGGTGGCATGATGGCGGGCAAGTAGTAGACGGTCCGGTACACCCCGATGCCGACCACGGCCTGGTTGAGCACCAGGGCCAGGAACAGCGAGAAGGCTAGGCCCAAAGGCACCGAGATCAACCCGTAGTAGAGGGTGTTGCTCACCGACTTCCAGTACACCGGATCCTGGGTGACCATGTTTGCGTAGTTGGCCACCCCGATCCAGACGGGAGGCTTGAGCACGGTGTACTTGGTGAACGAGAAGTAGAACGAGGCCAGGACCGGGTAGGCACTGAATACCAGCAAGCCGATGATCCAGGGAGAGATGAACGCGTAGCCCTTCACGTTCTGACGCAAGAGCCGCGCTCGTCTCTGGCCGAGGCGCGCCCTGTCGGTGGGCACTCCGGCTCTGGCCTGCGCTTCCGCTTCGATCATGCTCCGCTCCTGAACCCCTGCGTTCGCCCCGGTCGGTAGGCCCGGCCTGGTGACGCGGCCACGCCGGGGAAGCCGCGTCACCGGGCGGGCGGTCGAGCTACAAGCTCCTCAGTGTCTCTTCCAGTCTCGTCTGCGCAATCTGCTGCGCTTCGTCCAGCGCCTCCTGGGGCGTCTTCACCTTGTGCATCACCTGATCAATGGCGCGGTTGATCTGGTCGGTGCCGAAGTCCTCGATGGGCGAGGTCCAGACCTCCACGGCGTCCTCTAGGTAGTCAATGAAGAAGTTATGCATCTCCAGCGCCTTGTCCGCGCCCACGTTGTCTATCAGGTTCTGGGTGATGACGTCGTCCGGGAAATCCAGCCAAGCAGGAGTATCGAACACCTCGGCATACCACGTAGGCATGCCAACGGTGCACATGTACTCCATCAGCAGGAAGGATTCGGTCCTGTGGGGGCCCCCGATGGGCATGGCGAACCAGTTGGGCCAGAAGGCGGTACGGCTCTTCTCGCCGTCCGGGCCCACGGGGAACTTGGCGACGTCCCAGCGGAAGCCGGCGGTCTCGTACTTCATGTACGAGTAGCTGGTATTCCACGCTCCTCCCTGGCTGAGGGGAGTGACCTTCTGGAACCAGTTACCATCCTGCCCGGTATGCCACGCGCCCAAGCTGGCAATGTACTCCACATCGCCCCGGTACTGCTCGTCCAACCACCCAACCCAGTACTGGAGAAGAGCGATGTTGCCCGGATCGTTGATGGTGTACTGCTCATTGCGCGAGTCGAACCACTGGGCGCCGTTGCAGCCCGACCAGGCGGGCGAGGTCCAGAGCTCACTCCAGGGCACGAAGCCACCCGTCTTGAGCTCATCACCCTCCCACGCCACGAACTGAGCTGAGAGGGCGCGTAGCTCGTCGAAGGTCTGGGGAAAGCTCTCACGGTCGGTTGGCAGTCCCGCCTCCTCGAACCAGTCTACATTGTAGAACATTCCGTAGCTCGCGGCCGAGAAGGGCAGGCCGTAGGTCTTGCCGCGGAACTTGCAGGTATCGAGCACCGGCTGCCAGAACTTGTCCGGCCTGGCGTACTCCGCCGTTGCCATGAGCTCATCAATAACATCGAGAGAGCCACGAGCGGCGAAGCCCACCGGCGGCGTGAATAGGCTGGCGACATCGGGAGCGTTTCCGGCTGCAATGCGGGTCAATAGCAGCTCGTTGTAGTCACCACCACCGGGTCCGCCCCCAGTGAGCTCCACCATGATCCCTGGGTGCAGCTCCTGAAACTCGTCGAGGATGATACGTACCCGATCAACGTCGTCCTGCCCGCCCCACGCCGTCCACATGACCAGGTCAACCCGTTCCGCAGGGGCCACCGGGGGCGCGCCCTCCGCCGGCGTGGCCTCGGCAGATTCGGATACGGGTGCAGGCTGGCCCGCAGAAGCGCAAGCCGCCAGCGCCAGCACCGCCATCCCTCCGCCCATACCCTTAAGAAGGGCCCTTCTCGACAGTCGCTCTTGGGTCACCGTCGCACCTCCTCTCTTCGCTCTCGCACGGCCTGTCTTGTCTCCCGCTCGATTCGCTCCACCCACCTCCTTGGAAGAAGTCGTGGCGGGCGTCCCATGGCCGCCCCTCTACGCGAACTGGGGCAGGTACGGCCGCTGCGCTGCGATCAGCTCCTCCACCATCTTCTTTGCCGCGTCGCGGTCGCCCATGCACCCGTCGGCCAGTATCGCCTCCACGAACAGCTCGCGGCTGCCGGTAAGGGCAGCCTCCACGGTCAGTTGCGTCCCCGCGATCTTCCGCCTCTGCACCGCCGCCAGGATATCCGGATAACCCGTGTCCTGAATGGGCAGCAGCCCCCTCCCCGTAGCCACCGCGGTCATCTCCAGGATGGCGTCCCAGGGCAGGTTGGGGATGGCCCCGTTGTTGGGGAGGTTAGCGTAGAAGTTGGCTCGGCTGTCGCCATCTATGCTGTCAATGATCTCGACCAGCTGAGAGTGCTCCCCCACACCACGCTCGAATATCCGCCCGTCCAGAGGCACTTCCCCCCGGGCCTGGGCCGCCATGGAAGCGTAGCCCTCGTCGCCATGGCGGATGGTGTCCTCGAGCACCATTATGTCCACCCCCAGCGTCCTGCCGTAGTACTTGCCCCCGGGGAACCGCTCGGGGAAGAACTCCACCACGTGCCGGTCGTTGACGGCCGGGTAGGCCCCGTAGGTGTCGAAGAGGGACCAGCAGAAGGGGTTGTGGGCCACGTGGCGGTAGGCGGCTGAAGCCTGAGTGGTGTCGCCGCCAGGAGCGATGTCCTCCCTGACCTCCGGCCCTCCCCTGGAGCGCTCCTCAGCCAGCCGGGCGCGCACCAGGGGCCAGGCATCTTCGCCCTTCCAGCGGAGGTCGTAGATCCAGGTGAAGTGGTTGATGCCGGCAGCCAGGGCACTCACTTCCTCCGCCGGGGCACCGATCACCTGCACCAGCTCGTGCACCACATGGATGGTGCCGATGCAGAGGCCCACCACCTCGGCGTCGGTGGCCCGACGTACCGCCCAGCAGTTGGCCGTCATCGGGTTGGCGTAGTTGAAGAAGCGGGCCTCAGGGCAGAGGGCCACCACGTCGTTGGCGATGTCCACCAGGGCCGGGATCATGCGCATGGCCCGAGAGATGCCGCCCGCCATGATGGTATCGCCCACCGGCTGGTATACGCCGTACTTGCGCGGTATGAAGACATCCGCCTCCCAGGCCCGGCGGCCCCCCACCCCTATGGTGGTGACCACCACGTCCGCCCCCGGGAGCAGGTCCCTGCGATCAGTGGACGCTTCCACCCGCATGTCCGCCTGCCTGGCCTCGACCATGCGCTCCACCAGGCCCCGGGCCACCTCCAGAGCGGTGGGGTCCGTATCCACCAGCCTCAGGTCCCAAGACTTTCGGGCCAGGATCATGTCCGCCACCAGCCCCCGGGTGAAGGCGGCGCTGCCGGCGCCGATGAGGACGATCTTCTTCCGCGGTGTCATTCATGCCTCCTATGGCGAACTCAACCATCAAGCTGGGGGAGCCGGACGTCTACCTGATCCCCGTTCTACGCCATCTGCTTTCACCAGATGGCGGGCTCTCTCTTCCTCAAACGCGGTGGAGAGGTCTCCCTCACCATCAGACGGTCACTCGATCAGCTCCCTCAGGTGAGCGATGTCCGGCAGGAGCAGCTGGCCCTGGAGGCCGCCGGCCGCCTGGGTGGTCGCGCGGCCGCAGGCATTGCCGATGGCGGCGCTCTGAGCGAGCGAGAGGCCGCTCAGCCAGCCGGCCAGGAACCCGGCGTCGAAGCTGTCTCCCGCTCCAATGGTGTCCACCACTCGCGCCACCGGCGGCACCGGCACCAGGGAGCGCTCTCCTTCAGTCGCCGCCAGGCTGCCTCGCTCGCCCAGCTTCACCGCCACCACCGGCACCCGAGTCAGAAGGGCAGTCACGGCGTCCTCCACATCCGTCATGCCGGTGATGGCCAGGGCTTCCTGCTGGTTGGGCAGGATCACGTCCACGTGCGCCAGCGCCTGGGTCAATCCGCCGTCCCACCGGCCTTCGGGATCCCAGTTAGTGTCGAGCGACACTGTGAGCCCAAACTCCCTAGCCCGAGCCATGATCTCCGCCGCCCGCGGCAGCAGGTTGGTCTGAAGGTAGTAGCTACCGTAGTGCAAGTGACGGGCGCTGCTCAGGAACTCGTCCGTGACATCGGATGGGTAGACCGCGTTGAGGCTGCCGGCGTAGGTGAGGATGGAGCGGTCCCCGCCCGCTCGGCACAGGGCCACTCCCAGCCCCGTCTTGAGGCGGCTATCGGCGACGACACGGTCCGTGTCCACCCCGCTCTCCCGCAGCCGACGCACCACCAGTTCCCCGTAGGCATCGTCGCCTACCCGACCGAGGATGGCCGTCCGCAGCCCCAACTTGGCCGCCTGACAGGCGAAGAGGCAGGTGGACCCACCCATCTCCAGGTAGTAGTCCGGCACCCACTGCTCCACCTGGCCGAATCGCGGCATCACCTCGCCCAGGTCCAGCACCAGGTCCACGCACATGTCACCTATGGTGATGACGTCAAAGCGGCGCTGGGACACCTGTTCGCGACCCATGCCTAACCGCCGTTCCGCAGCTCCCGCCAAGTGGCGACAAACGTGTCCACGTTCCGCCAGGCATTGAGGGTGATCTCGGTCACGTTGTCCACCGGCGACAGGATGAAACCGCTGACGCCCTGCATGGCCTGAAGGGCAGAGGCCACCGCCTGTCGCACGTCCTCGTCGGTGCCCTCCTCCACGGTGATGGCCCCATTCACCCCGCCCCAGAGACACACCTTCCCCCCAAGCGCCGCCCGAGCCGCCGCCAGCGGCGCTTCGCCGTGCTGCAGCGGGTCCAGCCCCAGGTTCACGTCAACTCCCGCCTCGACGATGCTATCCATCAGGGGAAGCAGCCCCGTGGTCATGATGTAGCCGAAGCGGGCACCGTAGGAGTGAGCCAGCTCGGCTTCCCGCTTGACCCGGGGGAGGATGAAACGCCGGTAGAGGTTCGGGGACCAGAAGTCGGAGCTCTCGTACCATCCCCGGCGGACGTACAGGTCCACTCCGGCCTCCAGCACCACCCGCATGCGCTGCTCGTTCCACTCGGCGATGATGCCCAGGAGTTCGTCCACGGTCTCGGGCTCGTCCATGGCCATGAGCATCAGGTTCTCCAGGCCACACAGCCAGCCGGCCATGTCCGCCCCTACTCCCCATCCGCCGGCCAGCATCACGCCGTGCTCATCCCGGAAGGTTCGGGCCCGCTCCACCTCCCGGTAGAACTCCCGCACGTCTTCCTCGGTCGGGGGCTGAAGGACGGAGCGCAGCGCGTCCAGGTCCCTCCGGCCGCCGACGAGGGGCTTGATGGCTCGGGGGATCTGGTAGTCATCCACGAAGGGAACGAAGTTCCCATGGGGCCAGTCGTCCGTCTTGCGCACCAGGGTGGTAAGGGTGCCGCCCGGGGTGTGGTACTCCTTATGGAACACGGGGAAGGGCTCCCCAGGAAGTCGCTCCAACCACAAGTCGGTGCGCACGGAGGGAGGCAGTCGTACCGGCAGGCCGCGCAAGTCGGGGTGGTTGGGGCGCTGATTCCGCCAGGCCGAGGGAATGAGGAGCCACCCGTCCAGCCCCATCTCCAGCTCGCGCAGGACCGCCTCATAGGGGTCCTGTACCCGACCGCGCAGGGCGGAGAAGCTCATGAAGGCACAGGGCACTCGGTCCACTGGCTGCCGGTCTATGGCGGCCAGCAGGCGCTCCCTCGACGAGGGCAGCTCGGGCATTCCCCCACCTCCCAGGCGGGTAACTCCGCACTGCAAGAACCTGTCCCGGCGGCAGCGCCCGGGCGTCTATCTGTGACTAGTCTCCGCAAGTCTGTATAATACACGTGTGCGATCACTTCAATGGGTCTGGCGCCAACTTCCCGCCACTCTGCCGCCACAGCGGACCGGCCGTGACGTGAGGCCACAGCCATGAGCGCCGAGGCCGTTCCGGCAGCCGTGCCCGAAGAGTTCGTCGGGTTGGTGCGCGACGCCCTCGCCCACCTCTACGACTATGCCCACCTGCAGCGGCACCCGCTGGTGGCTCTGGCATCCACCGGCGAGACGACCACCGACTCCGCCCGCGCCCTCCGAAACCTGCTGCTTGACACCCTGGAACAGTTGAACCCGGGAGACAGTCTCTCGCGCAATGACAAGGAGTGGCGACCCTATGGCGTCCTGGTTCGTCGCTACGTGGACGGCTTCCCGGCGGAAGAGATCATGGAGGAGCTGCACATAAGCCTGCGCCAGTTCCAGCGGGAGCATCGCAAAGGGCTCCTGGCCGCAGCCAGCATGCTATACGACCGCTGGCAGCAAGAGCGGCAGGACACGAAGCCGCCGGTCAGCCAGACGCTGCAGGAGGAGATGACCAGCCTGGGGATCGTGTTGGGAAGGGTGGACCTTGCTCCCCTGATCCAGGACGCACTGGGACCGGCTCAGGCCCTGGCTCGAGGCCACGGCGTCCACGTCGAGGCCAGCCTGCCGCCGGCACCCGTATGGGCGTGGGCCGATCCGGTGCTGACCAGGCAGGCTCTGCTGGCGGCTCTGAGCGCCCTCGTGTTACCCAGGCCGGACCACATCGCCATCCGGCATGCTGCCGGCCACGACCGGCTCATCGTGCGGCTGATGGTCACTCCACCCATCGCGTCCACCCTTCGCCAGGGCCCTCACGGGCTGGATGCCCGGCTTACGCCGGTGTCCGAGCTCATGCAGGGTCAGGGTGGCGCCGTGCATCTGTTCCCCGCAATCGGCCCCTTGGAAGAAGTGCGTCTGGAGTTCGGTCAGGCGCGTGGGGCGCGCGTGCTGGTGATCGACGACAACGAGAGAGTGCAGCAGCTGTTCGAACGCTATCTGACTGCGGAGGGTTTCTCGGTCAGCAGCGCCGCCGACTGGTCACAGGCTCTGGCCCTGATCGATCAGGCCCGACCGGACGCCATCGTGCTGGACGTCATGATGCGGGAGGTGGACGGCTGGCAGCTCCTGCAGAGGCTGCAGTCCGACGCGGCTTTGGGCACGATCCCGGTCATCGTCTGCTCCGTGCTCAACGAGCCGGAACTGGCAGCGGCTCTGGGAGCACGGCACTACCTCAAGAAGCCGGTCTCGCAGCAGCAGATGCTTGCCGCCATCAGGGCGGCGCTGGGCGAGAGTAGTCAGGCGGAGCCGCCTCTAGCAGCGCCTTGACGTAGGTGCTCAGCTGGGCTCTGCCGGCCTGGGCTCTCAGGAGCAACTCTATCCTGGCGGGCCGCGTCTGGGCTACCTCCTCTCCGTAACCGGAGCCAGTGGTCACGATCACCGGCACCCGCGCCAGTCGCTCATCCTGACGCATGGCCTCGATCACGTCCAGCCCAGATACATCCGCCATGATCAGGTCCAGGATCACCAGGTCCAGCCCCTCCTGCAATGCGGCCAGGGCCTCTTCCCCCGAGTAGGCACGCCGAAGACGGGCCCCAGGGAACCCGGCGCCTATCATCCGCCCGATGAGGGCCACGAAGCCGGGGTCATCGTCTACCACCAGTATCTGGCCGGGATGCGGAGCCACCTTCTGAATGGCGCCCAGCAAACGAGTCCGTTCCACCGGCTTGACCAGGTAGTCGGCCACACCTAGGTGGCGCTTCGCCTCGGCCTCCAGGGGAAGCTCGCACCGGATGATGGGCAGGTCGGCTCTTCCGGCCGCGCGCCAGATGGCCTCGGCCTCGAAGCGGTCGCCCAGGAGCGGGTCGGTCAAGACGATGATACCCTCAGGGTGCTCAGCCTCGACCCTCGCTGCCAGAAGGTCCAGAGACTCCACCGGCAGCACGCGGTAGCCTTCGATGCGGCGAGCCAGCAGGGGCACCGCCTCGGCGCTGGCGCCCTCTGCGTCCGCTGCCTGACGCGGCCCGAGCAGGAGAGCCGTCCGTCCCAGGGGATTCTCGGGCACCCGGGGCGACCATCCCTCCGGGGCGTAGTAGGACAGCCGCGAGAGCGCCCGCCCGGAATCGGGCAGGGGCAGGAAGAAACGGAAGGTGCTGCCCCGCCCCACCTCGCTCTCCGCCTCGATGTGCCCGCCGTGCAGGCGGACGAACTGGCGACAGATGGCCAGCCCTAGCCCGGCGCCGCCGCGTCCGTGGGACAGGGAATCGCTGGCCTGTCCAAACTCCTCGAAGATGCCAGGGATCTCGCCAGGAGGTATCCCGACACCAGTATCGGACACCGCCACCGAGACCTCCCCGTCCCGGGCCTCCGCGACGATCGCGATCTCACCCACATCGGTGAACCGGACGGCGTTGTTGACCAGGTTGAGCATCACCTGCCTGATCCGGGTCCGGTCCACCAGCACCTCCGGAAGGCGCTCCGGTGTCTCCACCCGGAGGGACGCCTCCTTACCCCGGAGGAGGCCCCCGGCGGTGGCGGCCACATCCCGCACCAGTTCGGTGATGTCGGTGGGCTCGAGCCTGAGGGGAAGCCGCTGGGCCTCTATACGGGACAGATCGAGGATGTCGTCTATCATACCCAGGAGGTGACGACTGGCCCGATGTATCTCCCGGATGTCGGCGCTGAGAGCCGGCGGCCAGCGCACGTTGCCGTATACCTCGGGCGAGCGGTACATCATCTCGCTGAAGCCCACGATCAGATTCAGGGGAGTGCGCAGCTCGTGGCTAATGTTGGCGGCGAACTGGGCCTTGATCTGCCGAGCTTCGTCCGCCTCCTGCCGCGCCACCGCCAACTCGTAGTTGGTGCGCTCCAGCAAGCCATACATGTCGCTCAACGCCTTCTTGGCCCGGGCCAGCTCCCCTCGCCGCAGGCTGGTGGCCCGAGCCTGCTGCCAGGCCCGCTCCTCACTGCGCTGGGAGCGCCAGACGGTCCGGAAAAGATTGCCCACTGCCGCCCAGACGATCCCGGTGTGCAGCCAGAGCAGGCCCAGGGCGGCGAGCGCATGAACGCGGTCGGGCACGGGCAGACGCAGCAGCGCCAGAGTGGCAAGAGCGGCGTACACGCCCGCTGCCGCCGGCCCCAGGAGCACGCCGGCCAGTAACACGGGAGTGGGGTAGAGCAGCGGAGCGTAGGGCCAATCGGTTGTAGTGTTCGCCACCAAGCAGGCTGCAAATAGCGTCAAGATCAGGAGGGCCGCCCGGAGGCGGTACGGTCGCCGGCTGGCCAGACCCACCGCCCCACCGGTGAAAAGCACCGCTGGAGCCAGATAGAGGCGCCACTGGGGGTCGCTCTGGTGAGCCACGATGAGGGAGACCAAGCCCAGGTAGCCCAGCCCGGCTGCCGAGGCGGTAGCAACGGTGAGAGTGCCCTGCAGAGCGTCCCAGGGGCGCCCCTCGCCAGCCAGCGCCGCCTCAACCGAATCGGCCCCGCCAAGGGGATCAGCAACATCGGGGACTGCCATCTCACTCCCCTCCCCGCCTGGTTGCGCAGGTGCTCGTCCTCTGGGCGCACACCTCCCGGCGCGTAGCCCGCCGTCCGAAGGATCAGCGCCGGCTCTGGCCCGGTAAGGTCCATCGATCTGTCGCCGTTGGGCGCCCCAGGTGCCCTGTCCCTCGATGATACCAGACGCCCCCGGCCGGGCGCACCGCAGACCGCCGGCAACATCGCGGCGCCCGTCGGCTCCAGGAGAGAAGTGGTCCGGGACCCTCGTGCGGAGCACGGAGACGCAGTCCTCGCCGGCTCAGGGCCCGCACCGCCGAGACCCTCTCCTGCCTCGAGATACGCCTGCGTGAAGGTTGATCTCGGGGCGAATCGCGGCCACGAAACCGCCCACCTGCCATCCCTGCCGTAGGGGCGAATCTTGTGTGTCCGGTATCAGGACATCGCTGACACAATGTATCAGGACATGGTTGACACATCGGACACCGGCTGCACCAGAGGCACAGTGTGCTTGGTGGCTAGATCGATCTGGCGGATGAACATGTGGCGGAAGCTGACCAGGAGCTTGTTGTCGAAGCGCTGCACTCCCACCGGCTCGCAAGCTAGGGCCTCACAGACGAAGTAGCGACGTCCCTGGTAGGGTAGCATCCCCTGGCTATTGAGAGCCAGCACCTCCACCCCCGGGGGGTAGTGCCAGGGGGCAGGGGTGGGGTTGTAGGGCCGGGGGCTGGCCTGGTAGTGCTGGGCCGGCACGTCCATGTCCAGGCTCTCATGGGGGCGCAGGTGGTTGTAGTCATGGCGGAAGGTGG
>JABLXR010000039.1 GCA_013178015.1 Anaerolineae bacterium | reverse complement strand
TGCACAGCCGCTAAGATCGTAGGTGTCGTCCTCTAGCGTGATGCTCTCCAGAGCTACGTTGCCGGTGTTGGTCACCACAAAGCGGAAGTACACGTCGCTGCCGACGATCACTGCCGGACCAGGAGCCTCATCGGCATCCTCCCAACTGGCCTGCCCGTCCACCGATACGTACTTCGCTACCCCAATCCCAGGCTCGGCCCCAAAGTAGTGGCTGGGGTCGCTGTCGGAGAGCACCTCCTGACCAAAGTACGCCCTCACCGTGCCCACGTTCTCGTACTGGCCCGCCGTCGCTATGCCGCTGGCAGCGCAGGTCATGGACTGGCCCGGCTCCAGCTGGCTCCCCGGGCAGCTCACTAACCCCAGCACGTCGTCCTCGACCGTGATGCCGGTCAGGGTCACGTTGCCGGCGTTGGTGACCACGTAGGTCCAGCTCACCGGGTCCCCTACCAGAATCACCGGCCCAGGCGCGTCGTCGGCGTCCTCCCCGTTGGTGGCCTTCTCGATGTCTATGGCCGGCTCGTTGGCGATGCCCATGTAGTGGCTGGGATCGGAGTCGGACACCTCCCAAGAACCACAGTACCAGCCCGTGACCGTGCCCACGTTCCCGTACTGGCCCACCACCGCCGTACCGGAAGCACTGCACACCATGGACTCGCCCGCATCGAGCTCGCTCTTGGGGCAGCTCACCGATACGCCCCGGTCGTCCACCACCACGATGTCGCTCACCCTTACTTGACCGGTGTTCGTCACTACGTAGGTCCAACTGACCGGATCTCCCTCCGCAATCATGGGCCCAGGCGCTACGTCGGCATCCTCCCCGTTGGTGGCCTTCTCGATGTCTATCGCCACCATCACCCCAGTGTAGTTGGCGTCGTCGGTGTCGCTGTAGCTGTCCTCCCCCCGCTCGCCCGAGGCCGTGGCCGTGTTCGTATGCAGGCCCGCCTCTACGCTCAAGGGACCAATCACGCAGGTGAACGACCCACCCGGCGCCAGGCTCGCGGGGAGGGAGCAACCACTGGTATCGTACACGCTGTCGCTCAGGGCGATGTTGTCCAAAGTGACGTTGCCCGTGTTGGTGACCACGAAGCGGAAGTAGACGCTGGACCCAATGGCCAACCCAGGCCCAGGAGGCGAATCTACGTCCTCCCAATCGCCTGTGCCCGTCTGCGATAGCTCCTTCTCTACCTGGATTCGCGGATCAGCCCCGAAGTAGTGGCTGGGGTCGGAGTCGGTAACCGTGTGACCGTTGTAGGAACCAGTCACGGTGCCGACGTTGCCGTACTGGCCGGCCGTCGCTGTCCCCGCAGCGGTGCAGGTCATGGACTCGCCCACGGCCAGCACGGTCTTCGGGCAGGTTACGGCGACGCCCTGGTCGTCCAGCACCGTGATGCCAATTAGGGCGACCTCGCCAGTGTTCGTCACCACGTAGGTCCAGGTGACCGGATCACCCACTACGATCTCCGGTCCGGGTGTGTCGTCCGCGTCGTACCCGTTGGTGGCCTTCTCGATGCTGATCTGAGCTGCCACCAGGTCCACGCTGGCCGAGTCTGTGTCGCTGATGTCATTGGGCAGACCGCGCGGGTTGGCGTGCACCGTAACCGTGTTCACCAGCGGGTCCGGGTCGGTCGCCAGGACCGTGCGCTGATATGTGTTAGTCTCGGAAGCACCGATGGGCAGCTCGTCCACGAAGTCGGCCGACAGGTCGCCGATGAGCGAGTCGCTCACGGTTAGGTTGACCAGATCCACATCAGGGCTGGTGTTCTGTACCGTGATGGTGTAGGTCACCACCTGGCCCACGAAAGCCGTGGCTGCATCGGCGGACTTGGTGACCGAGATGCTCGGGTGCACCAGGTCCACGCTGTGGGAATCGCTGTGTTGCACTGTGTTGGCGGGTGCACCCACAGGGTAGTAGATCGCCGTCACGGTGTTTTGCAGCGGGTCAGGGTCCCCTGCCGCGACGGTATAGGATGCCCCGAAGGTGCAGGAAGCCCCCGGTGTCAGGGTGCCGCACCCGCTGCTAGAAGCCACGGCAGTCAAATCGCCCAGCCCGGGCCAGCCGGTCCCGACGTCGGTCACGCTCTGCAGGGTGAGAGCTGGGCTGTCTGAGTCGCTGTTGTTGGTGATGGTGAAGGTGTAGTTGACGGTATCGCCGACCTTGGAGATGGCGTCGCCCGTCTTCTCGACCGCCACTTCGAAGTAGTACACCGCTGCGGCGGCCAGAGAGCGGTCCATATTGCCGCCCTTTCCGTCCAGCCCCTTGAAGCGCATGTGGTACGGCGACCCGGAGACAGCACTAGCCGAGTTGCCTATGCCCCAGTCCAGCCGAGAACCTATGTGCCCACCCCAGGCCAGCACCACCGTGGTACTCGAGTTGGTGAAGTAGATCGTGACACGAGTACTGCTGTCTCCGGCGTACGAGCCGTTAAGGGTGTAGCCAGACAGACCCGTGATGGTGCCGTTGTAGATGGTGATGTTGCCAGGAATCTGAGCGAAGGGGACGTTGGGATCCTGCGGAATCGGGAATGAGCTTGAGACCCCAGGACCACACCCAGGCACGCCCAGGCAAGGATTGGCCTCTGATGCTGTTCGATCCCACGACGTGATGTAGTCCAGAGCGTGCTTGCCGCTCTTGGTTGTGTCCCACTCAATGATGACCTCGTGGGAACCCAGGGGCACCCCAGTCAGGATGAGTCGGTAGGGCACCGAGTCCCCTTCGGCGTAGTGGGCCTTGGCCTGATTGACGTTTCCGTTGACCCACTCTCCACCTCCCGGGGGGCCTCCGAGAGGCCCATTCGCCCACTGGCTCAGCGATTCTGCATCGGTGAAGGTGGTGCTCGCCACGAGAAGGTCATCACTGGGCAAGACTACGGTACCACTCTGCAGGGCGACGGTGCCGACAGGATAGACGCGGACCTCGTAGTCGCCCGGCACGCCGTTGAGCTGGTACAGGTAGGTGAAGGCCCCCACACCATCGGCCGTGACTACGTCCCAGCCGGGTACGAAGGACCCGTCTCCTTTGACGATGGTGCCGTCCGGACGGATCACGGGTATGTCGTACTGCTCACCAGCAGTGAACCCACTCCCGGTGACGATCACCGTCTCGCCCGGGGCGTAGTCCGGCTTGTCCGTTACTACCGACGGGGCCCACTGCGCCCAGGCTACGCTCACCCCCAGGGCGAGCAGTAGGCAACATAGCGCCAAGGCGTAGCCCCAGCGACGGAACCGACCGATCGTGTCTTCTGCTGTCATGTCAACCCCCTCTCCATGTACAAGGAAGGATCCGCGTCGCCGCTGGCGCCCCGGGCTGCCCGCTAACATGGTTGCCGTACACTCTCCTCATAGCTGTCTTCTCCTTAGGCCCGGTGTCTGAGAGGCGCAGTACTAGCGCCTCGCTGCGCCCTGAACGGCCGGCTGCAAGCTGCTCTAGGTGCCAGTCTAGCGCACAGGTGTTAGAGACGAGGCTCAAGTCCATTAGAAACTGGTAAGAGCCGTTCGCCGGATCATCCCTGCTGGCGTTCCGATCCTGCGGACCGCCCTGCACCCCCCTCCCGACGGTCCATTGGTGGTGGGACGTCAGAGCAGAAGGGCTCCAGTATGGGCATCCCGCCACAGATCCATGCCCTTGCCGCCCCCTTCGCCGGGTGCTATACTCGCCGCACCCGACCCGGTTGGGCGCTCGGATTCCTGATTCCTGCAGCCTGGTGGTAGATACCATGCCCTTGAGCGTCGCAGAGGTGCGCCACGTCGCCCATCTGGCGCGCCTGGCGCTGACCGACGATGAGGTCGTCGCCTACAGCGAGCAGCTGTCCGAGATCCTCGATTACGCCCAGATGCTGGAGCATCTGGACACCGAGGCCATACCTCCCACGGCCAGCGTCATACCTCAGAGCGGGGTGATGCGGGAGGACGTGGTCGAGCCCAGCCTTCCCCGGGAGGCAGCCCTGGCCAACGCCCATAACACCGAGGATGGGTACTTCGTGGTCAACGCCATCCTGGAGGAGTCGTGACCCTCACCGACCTGTCGGTGACCGAGATCGCGGAGGGTCTGCGGCGGCGAGCCTTCTCCTCCGTCGAGGTCACCCAGGCGTTCCTGGAGCGCATCGCCCGGGTGAATCCCACCATCCACGCCTACCTTTCCACCGACCCGGAGCACTCTCTGGCCCTTGCCCGGGAGGCCGACTCCCGGCTGGCTGAGGGGCGGGAGGGTCAACCTCTGCTGGGCGTGCCCCTGGCCATCAAGGACGTCATCTGCACCGATGACTTTCCCACCACCTGCGGCTCCCGCATGCTCGAGGGTTACCGGTCGCCCTTCGAGGCCACCGCCGTGCGACGCTTGCGGGAGGCGGGCGCCGTCCTCCTGGGGAAGACCAACACCGACGAGTACGCCATGGGCTCCTCCACCGAGAACTCCGCCTTCGGGCCCACGCACAACCCATGGGACGCCGAACGGGTGCCGGGTGGCTCCAGCGGAGGCAGCGCCGCGGCCGTAGCCGCCCGCTGCGCCCCCGGGGCCCTAGGGTCGGATACTGGTGGCAGCGTGCGCCAGCCGGCCTCCTTCTGTGGCGTGCCCGGCATCAAGCCCACCTACGGTCGCGTCTCCCGCTGGGGGCTGGTGGCTTTCGCCTCCTCCCTGGACCAAATCGGAGCCTTCGGCCGCACCTCGAGGGACTGCGCTCTACTCCTCAACGCCATCTGCGGCCACGACCGGCGGGATTCCACTTCCAGCATGGAGCCGGTGCCCGACTTCACCGCCGCGCTAACCGGGGAGATACGCGGGCTGAGGGTGGGCGTGCCCCGGGAATACTTCATCCCTGGCATGCAGCCCGAAGTGGAGGCCGCCGTTCGCTCGGCGGTGGCAGAGCTCGAGCGCATGGGGGCTCAGGTGGGGGAGGTTTCCCTCCCTCATACCGAATACGCCCTCCCCGCTTACTATATCGTCGCCGACGCCGAAGCCTCGGCCAACCTAGCCCGTTACGACGGCATCCGCTACGGCTACTACGAGGAGGCCCCTTCGCAGATCGAGAGCGCCCTCAACCCCATGTGGGAGGCCTACAGCCACACCCGCGGACACGGACTGGGCCCTGAGGTCAAGCGCCGCATCATGCTCGGCACCTATGTGCTCTCCGCCGGCTACTATGAGGCCTACTATCTCAAGGCGCAGAAGGTTCGGACCCTGATCCGGGGCGACTTCGACCGCGCCTTTGAGCACTACGACGTGCTCGTCTCCCCCACCGCACCCACGGTGGCTTTCCGCCTGGGCGAGAAGGTGGCCAGCCCTCTCCAAATGTACCTGGCGGACGTGTTCACCCTGGCCCTCTCCCTGGCGGGGCTGCCGGGGATGTCGGTTCCCTGCGGATTCGCCGATGGCATGCCAGTGGGGCTCCAGATCATGGGCCGGCAATACGACGAAGTCACCATCCTGCGCCTGGCAGACGCCTTCGAACGCGTCACCGATTGGCACCGTCGCCATCCGCCCATCTAGGCGGCCGAGAGCCCTTACCGGGCCCCGGCCTCTTGCCATCATTATCCATCGCTCACCCAGATAACCTGTCAGTTAGGAGGTCGGACATGTACGTAGTCATACCGGTGGCCGGCTTCGGCACTCGGCTCCGCCCCCATACCTACACCAAGCCGAAGCCACTGGTGAACGTGGCAGGCAAACCCGTCCTGGGCCACATTCTCGACCGGCTGACCGGGATAGACATTGATCGGATCATCTTCGTGGTGGGCTATTTGGGCGACCAGATCCAGGACTATGTGGAAGCCAACTACAACCTGCCCACCCGGTACGTGGAGCAGAAGGAGCTCCTGGGACAGGCCCACGCCATCGGTCTGACTCGGCCGCACGTCGAGGGGCCCATGCTCATCGCCTTCGTGGATACCATCTTCGAAGCGGACCTGAGCCAGCTCCACCACACTCGCTCCGACGGGGTCATCTACGTCAAGGAGGTGGACGACCCGAGGCGGTTCGGTGTGGTGACCGTAGCGGACGGCTACATCCGCCGATTCGTGGAGAAGCCCACCCAGCCCATCTCCAACCTGGCCGTCATCGGCCTCTATTACGTCAAGCCCTACCAGCTCCTTTTCGACTGCATCTCCGAACTGGAGCGCCGCAACCTGCGCACTGAAGGCGAGTTCTACCTCGCCGACGCTCTTCAGCTGATGGTGGACCGCGGCACACACCTGGAGGCCAGCACCGTAAACGTATGGAAGGACTGCGGCACCGCTGAGGCCGTTCTCGACACCAACCGCTACCTGCTGCAGAACAACGCCCACAACGAGGTGCGACCCCAGGGATGCATCGTCAAGCCCCCCACTTTCATCTCGCCCGACGCCAAGGTGGAGGACAGCGTGGTGGGCCCGTACGTCTACATCGGCAAAGGGTGTCGGGTGAAGGGCTCCATCCTGGGCCCATATGTCACTATGGCTCGCGGCGCCACGGTGGAGCACACCATACTGCGAGACTCCATCGTCAACGAGGAGGCTCACATAGACTCGGCGGTCCTCACCGAGAGTCTCGTAGGCCAGCACGCCCTGGTGCGAGGTGGGTTCGAACGCTTCAACGTGGGCGACTCGTCCGAGATTGAGTCACGCGGGCGTTCGGTCTGACGGCGAAGCAGCCGGCGGGTGGGAGCGGGTGAGCGTCTCCTGCCGGTCGGAGTACACCTACGCCCAGGAACCCCTGCGCATCCAGTGGAGCGATGGGCGGCAGGAGGACGTGGCTCGGGTCCTGGGGCGTTCGATCGTGCCTCAGGGCCGCCGGTTCGTGGTCAGTGCCGGCGGCCGTCGGGTGGAGCTGCTCTACCGGGAAGCTGAGGGCCTGTGGCTAGCCCGGGAGACAGCGATTCGCGAGGCGTAAGCCGTGACCGGTGCCTGGCTGTCGGTCACGCATCACCAGTCACGGGTCAGAGTTCCCACCTTCCCTAGGAAAGCCTTCTGTAATAGACTGGGCCCTCAACCGTGACGAGCCGCGCACGGCGGCCCGTCCCCCGGAGGAACACGAGCATGCCCGGTCTCTCCACTCGCGTACTGGAAGCTCCCTTCAGCGGCATCCGCCGCTTCTTCGACATCGTGGCCACCATGGAGGACGTCATCTCCCTGGGCGTCGGGCAGCCGGATTTCGTCACCCCCGAGCCCATCCTCAACGCCGGCATCACCTCCTTGCGCGAGGGGCATACGGGTTACACCGCTAACGCCGGCCGCATCGAGCTGCGCCGCGCCCTTTCCCGACACCTGGCCCGCCTGTATGGGGTGGAGTACGACCCAACCTCCGAGATTGTGATCACAGTAGGCGTCTCCGAAGGCATCTACCTGGCCCTCACCGCCATCCTCAACCCGGGCGATGAAGTGATCGTGCCGGAGCCCTGTTTCGTGGCCTACAAACCCGAGGTCATCTTCGCCGGAGGCACGCCGGTGGTGGTGGAGACCCGGGCGGAGGATGACTTCCAGCTCCTGCCCGAGGACGTGGAGCGGGTCATCACTCCCCGCACCAAGGCCATCCTCATAGGTTATCCCAGCAACCCTACCGGCGCCGTCATCGCCCGCGACAAGATGCAGCGGCTGGGACAGCTGGCGCTGGAGCACGATTTCTTCATCCTCTCCGATGAGACCTACGATCGTCTTATCTACGGCGCCGAGCACGTGTGCGCCGGCAGCCTGCCCGGGCTGCGCTCGCACGCCATCGTGCTGTACGCCTTCTCCAAAGCCTACGCCATGACTGGGTGGCGCATTGGGGCCGCCCTCGCGCCGGAGGAAGTGGCGCGCTCCATGCTCAAGGTGCACCAGTACACCATCATGTCCGCCCCCACCCCGGCACAGCATGCCGCCGAGGCGGCGCTGACCCCGGCCGGAGAGCAGGCGGTTCAGAGTATGGTGGCCGAGTATGACCGGCGCCGGCAGCTCATGTACCGCGGCTTCCAGGACCTGGGCCTGCCCTGCCCCGAACCCCGAGGTGCCTTCTACATGTTCCCCAGCATCGCCCACACCGGTATGACTTCGTCCGAGTTCGCCGAGGCCCTGCTGCGGGAGGAGAAGGTAGCAGTAGTGCCGGGGGACGCCTTCGGCGCCTGCGGGGCAGGGTTCATTCGCTGTACCTACGCCACCTCCCTGGAAGAGATCGAGCAGGCTCTGGAGCGCATGCGCCACTTCCTTGGGGGATAGAACGCTGAGTCCGCTTATACTACGCAGATGGACGCTATTCTTTTGATATTATCTATTTCTTATCAGGGTGAATCAGCGTACCATCAGCGTCATCTGCGTTCCATTCCCCTGCTCCCAGCGGGTACCCTTGCACCAGGTCGTACCGCCGTGCCGGGCGCGCACCACTTTCCAGGAGCGACCGCGCCGCCAGACCTCGGGCTCGGAGAGGCCCTCTGCCTCCAGGGCGCAGATGAAGCGCTCCCGGCCGGCGAGAGAGAAACGCCTCAGGTGAGCGCACCAGGCGCAACAGGCCTCCCGGCGCCGACCGCCCACCAGTTCCCTCCACTCGGCCAGCAATACCTGCGGGATTTCACCCCTCCGCCTCTGGAAGCCCACATCACCGCAGACCTCCAACGATGGGCTCAACTGCGCCTGCCAGGCGGTGATGGTCGGCTGGCTGTCCTGGTCAGCAGGTCGGGAAGCAGCCAGATAGGCGCAGGCGTAGCAGTTGTCGCTCCCCTGCAGCCGACGCAGGTGAGCACAGTGCCAGCAGGTGCGCCCGGCCGCTAGCAGACGAGTGTATAGACGCAGAGCATCCAAGTAGATCTCCAGGCCCCGCTCATCGGGCAGGGCCCATTGCCGACGCCGCCTTCCCAGGCGCCTCTCCGCCGGTGTGCCTCCCAAGAGACACGTAGATGCGGTACAGCGAAAGCAGAACATATCCCTACGACGAAGCCCCGGCGGCACCGTCAGCAAGCTGCCGGTGTAATCGTCGCGACAGGGCCAGGACATGGGGACCAGACGCGTGGCCAGGCCCACCCGGTGATTGCGTTGAGAGTGCGACATGCGTCCTCCTGGCCGCATATTAGAACATTTGTTCTATTCTAGTCCATCCCGTCACCCTGTATCAACTCCACCGAGGCAGCCGGACGATCGTGGGGGCGAACCTCGCGTTCGCCCGCTTTCTGCCGGCCCCTGAGCGGCACGGGCGAACCCAAGGTTCGCCCCTAGAGAGGTGTGCGCGCCACCGCCAGCTCACTCGCGGGCGTGCCCACTGCCGCACGCGGCCACCCTCGCCATCCGGCATCATTTGCCTCCCATACCGCCTTGCCCGTAATGTATGTTAGGCTGTCTGGGCGAGATTCCTGTCCGTACGCTCATTACCCTCGAGGTGCAGATGGCAGACAAGGTGCTCATAGTCGAGGACGAGCCCACCTTGGTGGACACCCTTCGTTACAATCTTGCCCGCCAGGGCTATACTGTCATCACCGCCATGGACGGGCTTGCCGCCCTCGAACTGGCCCGGCGGGAACAGCCCGATCTCGTCCTCCTGGACATCATGCTGCCCGAGCTCGACGGCATCGAGGTCTGCCGCCTTCTCCGCCAGGAGATGTCCGTGCCCATCATCATGCTCACCGCCCGCGACGAGGAGATAGACAAGGTCGTAGGCCTCGAGGTGGGCGCCGATGACTACATCACCAAGCCTTTCAGCATGCGGGAGCTACTGGCCCGGGTGAAGGCTAACCTCCGCCGGGTCCGGATGACCCGCCAGGATTCCGGCGATGGCGAAGCCGACGCCCGAGCCCAGAAGCTGGTCCTGCGCGACATAGTGATAGACCTGGGCCGGCGCGAGGTACTTCGGCAGGGCTCGCCCGTCGCCCTGACTCCGCGGGAGTTCGAGCTCCTGGCATTCCTGGCCCGCAACCGGGGCATTGTGCTCTCGCGCGAGCTCATCCTGGAGCGCGTCTGGGGGTGGGACTTCGCCGGCGGTACGCGTACCGTCGACGTCCACATCCGAGGCTTGCGTGAGAAGCTCGAAGATGATCCGGCCCATCCTTCCCGCATCGTTACCGTGCGGGGGGCGGGGTACCGGCTAGAAGCCTAGGAGAGGGCACACGTGCGCCTGGGTATGCGCTGGCGAATCGCGCTGCCCTACATGACGGTGGTGCTGGTCGCCAGCGCCGTCCTGGGGCTCTACCTGTCCCAAGAACTACACCATGCTCTTATGGAGAGCTATCGCGTCCGGTTGCTGGCGGAAGCTTCTCTCGTGCGCCTCTTCCTCACCGAGGGTCCCGCCGAGCCTGACCATCTCCGGGAGGTGGCCGGCCGTTGGTCCCAGCAGCTGGACTCGCGCCTGACCCTGATCAACCGGGATGGGGTTGTCCTGGCCGACTCCCACTTCGACCCCGCAGCCATGGACAACCACCTGGCCCGGCCCGAGGTCCAGGAAGCCCTGGCCGAGGGAGCAGGAGCGTCGGCCCGCTTCAGCCATACTACTGGCTACAACATGCTCTACGTCGCTCTGGATCCGAAGGACACCGCTCTGCCCATCATTCGGGTGTCTGCTTCCCTGCAGGAGATTGACGCTGGCATCTCTCGGATGCAGACGACCCTCATGGCCACTGCGCTTGGCGCCTCTGCTCTCGTGATGGCCCTCTCCTTCGTCCTGGCCGACCGCATCACCCGGCCCCTGCGTCGGCTCACCGACCGCGTGCTCAGCTACCGCTCCTCCTCGGAGCGGGCGATGAAGGCGGAGGGCTACGATGAGGTCCAGAGCCTGGCCGATGCCTTCGGGCAGATGACATCCGAACTCGGCCGACGGGTGGACGCTCTGGCCGAGGAAAGAAACAAGATCGCCCTGGTGCTGGCACACCTCAACGATGGCGTACTGATCACCGACTCCGAGGGCGTGGTGCACCTGATCAACCCGGCCGCTGTCCGTCTCCTCGACTTGACTTGGCAGTCCGACCCCATTGGACGCCCCCTGATGGAAGTGGTCGGCAGTCCCAGTGTGCTCGAGGCGTGGAAGCGGTGCCGGGAGACAGGTCAGGAGCAGGAGACCATGATCGAAGTGCCGGATCGGGGGGCGTTCGTGCGGCTGGTGGTCTCGCCCATCGCCGGCTCGCCCCTAAGCGGCGAGATGCTGCTCCTCCAGGACCTGACCCAGGTGCGGCGACTGGAATCGGTCCGTCGTGACTTCATCAGCAACATCTCCCACGAACTGCGCACCCCCTTGGCCTCGCTCAAGGCTCTGGTGGACACGCTTCAGGATGGCGCCCTGGAGGATCCTACTGCCGCTCGCAACTTCCTCCAGCGCATGGAGATCGAGGTTGACTCTCTGACCCAGATGGTGCAGGAGTTGCTGGAGCTATCCCGCATCGAGTCGGGGCAAGTACCCATCCGGCTGGCCCCGGTACTGGTGGCGGAGCTGCTGGCCGGCCCCTTGGAGCATCTCCAACCCCAGGCGGAGCGGGCCCGCCTCGAGGTGGCTGTCAACCTGGTGCCGGACGGCCTGACCGTGCTTGCCGATCAGGAACGCACCCGGCAAGTCATCACCAACCTCGTGCACAACGCCATCAAGTTCACTCCGCCCGGGGGCCGCATCTCCGTTTCCGCCATTCGCGCCGGAGATGAGGTGGTGATCGCCGTGGCCGACACAGGTATCGGCATCCCGGAGAAAGACCTCCCCCGCATCTTTGAGCGCTTCTACAAAGCGGACCGGGCCCGGGCCAGCGGGGGCACAGGGCTTGGCCTGGCTATCGCTAAGCACATCGTGCAGGCGCATGGGGGCCGCATCTGGGTCAAGAGCCAGGAGGGCGCTGGCAGCACCTTCTACTTCACCCTGCCAGCAGCCTAGTCACAGCGGGCCATCTCCCCTTACCTAGCCCTTACGCGGCCCTAACACAAGCATTACCCAGGCATGAACCGGCCGTAACCGCCCAGCGCTACATTCCCCCTGTGCGGACAAGACCGCACCCGACAAGCAACCAACCGCATTCAGGAGGAATCCATGCGCCACTCCATGATCAGCGCTGTCGCCGGCCTGCTTCTAGTCGCCGCCACTGCCACCGCGTGCGGCGCGACCGCGACCGCGCCCACCGCCACGTCCGAGCCGGCCAGCTTGCCTGCCACCGCAGCACCAGCCGACGGCAACTTCACGCTCCCGGAGGTCAATCCTCTCGAAATCCAGGGCGACATCATTACCGCCGGCAGCTCCACTGTCTTTCCCCTCTCTGAGAGAATGGCCGAGAGGTTCCGGGACGAGGGCTACACTGGGAACGTCACCATAGACAGCATAGGCAGCGGGGCCGGGTTCGAGCGCTTCTGCCGAGCCGGAGAGACCGACATCGCCAACGCCAGCCGCCGCATCAAGGACTCCGAGCTGGAGGCGTGCCGATCCATCGGCCGAGACCCCATTGAGATCCGCGTCGGAACGGATGCTCTCGCCGTCGTGGTGAGCCGCGAGAACCAGTTCGTCACCGACGTGACCATCGAGCAACTGGCCCTGCTCTTCTCCGACGAGGCCGAAAGATGGTCCGACGTCAACCCAGAATGGCCTGACGAGGCCATAAGGCGCTTCATCCCCGGAACCGACAGCGGCACCTTCGACTACTTCGTGGAGGAAGTGTTTGACGGGGACCAGGCACGCGCACTCGGTGCCTCCAACCAGCAGCTGAGTGAGGACGACAACGTCCTGGTACAAGGGGTGCTGGGTAGCCCCTACGCCATAGGCTACTTCGGTTACGCTTACTATGCCGAGAATGCCGACAAGCTCCGCGTCCTGGCAATTGAGGGGGTAGAGCCGAGCGACCAGACGGTGGACAGCGGCGCTTACCCTCTGGGCCGTCCACTCTTCATCTACACCACCGCTGATATCATGCGGCAGAAGCCACAGGTCGCTGCCTTCGTGAACTTCTACCTCACTCACGTGAACGAGGAGATCGCCTCCGTAGGTTACTTCCCAGCTAGCGAAGAATCTCTCCGGGCGGCCAGACAGACCTGGCTCGCGGCCATGGGCCAGTAGCCGACATTCGCCGGTCGAAGCGCAATCGCATGCGCAGTGCCAGCGCGACAGGCCGACAGGGCTCTGCCTGTCGCCTGCGCGCGGCTAGGGAAGGAGCCATGCAGCGGGAGATAGCCGTTGGAGCACCCTTCGCGCCACCAGAGATAGCCACCTCCGTCGGCGAGGTCGCCCCGGACCTGCGACGGCGCTTGCGGCCCGGCGAGGTCGCCGTACAGGCGTTTCTGCGGCTCTGCGGGGTCGTCTCGATTCTGACCACCGTGGGCATCGTCTATGTCTTGGGCCGGGAGTCGCTGCTGTTCTTCCGCAGCGCCGAGGTGAGCATACGGGAGTTCGTCACTTCCACCACCTGGCAACCGGCCATCGGGCACTTCGGTATCTGGCCTCTGGTCAACGCCACCCTCATGACCAGCTCCATGGCCATGCTGGTGGCCCTGCCCCTGGGGCTGGCCGTGGCCCTGTACCTGAGCGAGTACGCTTCCGAGCGGGCACGCAACACCCTGAAGCCAATCCTAGAAGTCCTGGCTGGGGTACCTACCGTGGTCTATGGTTACTTCGCCCTCACGGCCATGACCCCGCTCCTCCGTTCCCTTCTGGGACAGAGCGTGGTGGAGATCTACAACACCGCCTCCGCTGGCATCGTCATGGGCATACTGGTCCTACCGTTGGTCACCTCCATGAGTGAGGACGCCCTCAGCGCTGTGCCCCGGTCGCTGCGCGAGGCAGCCTACGCCCTGGGGGCCACCAAACTGGAGACCTCGGTGCGAGTGGTGCTGCCCGCCGCCCTCTCCGGCATCTCCGCCGCCGTGATCGTGGCCATCTCCAGAGCCATCGGCGAAACCATGATCGTAGCCATCGCTGCCGGAGCCGGCCCCGCCTTCACCTTCAACCCTTTCAAGGCTGCCGAGACTATGACCGGGCATATTGCGCGCATCAGCGGCGGCGACCTGAGCTACGACTCCGTAGACTACAACAGCATCTTCGCCATCGGCCTGGTGCTGTTCTTCATGACCCTGTCTCTCAACGTGGTCAGCCGTTGGGTGGTGAATCGCTTCCGGGAGGTGTACGAATGAGGCAACCCTTCGAGCCTCTGCACTGGGAGCCAGGTTCAGACTACCCGTTCCGGTCCGACCTCGCCGCCCGCCGGCGCACCGGGAGCCTGTGGCGCCTGCTGTTCCAGCTCAGCACGGCGGTGGGCATCATCGCCCTCGCCGCTCTACTCTACACTGTGCTGGACCGGTCCTTTGGCCTGGTGGCGGTGCGGAACCAGGTTGACCCGTCCAGCCTGGCCCAGGACGGCGTCCCTCTCGAGCACCTCTCCCAGGAGCAACTTGTCCGCATCCTGGAGGTCAACGTCTCTCCCGGCCTCATGCGCCGCCTCGAGAGCGACCTGCCTTTCGACCAGCGCACCCGAGAGAACGTGTACCATCTGGTGCTAGAGCGAGTGGTCAAGCCGGAGATCGTGGCCACCTGGAGCCTGACTGACTCCCTGGTCAGGCGGGCTGGCATCGTCGAGACAGCGCAGCGAGCCTACCCGGAGGCGAATCTGGTCTTCCGCTCCTGGGTCAATCCCAGTTTCGTGACCGGCCCCCAGTCCAGCACTCCCGCGACTGCAGGCGTGCGCACCGCCCTTCTCGGCTCACTCTGGACCATTGCCCTCACCATTATCATTGCCTTCCCCGTCGGCGTGGCAGCGGCCATCTACCTAGAGGAGTACGCCGGCAACACCGCCATCAATCGTGCCATCAAGACCAACATAGACAACTTGGCTGGCGTTCCCTCCATCATCTACGGCATGCTGGGCTTGGCCATCTTCGTTCGCATGCTGGGCGCCTTCACCAGCGGCTCCCTCTTTGGCCTCGCTGATCCGACCACCGCTAACGGGCGCACCATTCTCTCCGCCGCCCTCACCCTAGCCCTGCTGATACTGCCGCTGATCATCATCAACGCCCAGGAGGCCATGCGCGCCGTGCCCAGCTCGTTGCGCCTAGCTAGCTACGGGCTGGGAGCCACCAGGTGGCAGACCATCTGGTACCATGTGCTCCCCAGTGCCCTTCCCGGCATCCTCACGGGCAGTATCCTGGCCGTATCCCGGGCCATCGGCGAGACGGCGCCCTTGATCGTGGTGGGCGCCTCCACCTTCATCGCCATGGATCCGACCGGTCCCTTCTCCAGGTTCACTACCCTGCCCATCCAGATCTACCAGTGGACTTCCCGACCACAGGATGAGTTCCGCCACATCGCCGCAGCCGCCATCCTAGTCCTACTGGCCCTACTGCTGGCTCTCAACGCCAGCGCCATCGTAATGCGGAACCACTACAGTAAGAGGCGCTCATGATAGACACGACCATGATAGAGGCACCTGTTCGCGTCGGTATGCAGCCTACTACCCGTTGGGCCATTGAAGCTCGGGATCTCAGCATTTACTACGGCAGCTTCCGCGCAGTGAAGCACGTGGATCTGGCGGTATACCCACGTCGGATTACCGCCATCATCGGCCCCTCTGGATGCGGCAAGAGCACCGTCCTCCGCTCCTTCAATCGCATGAACGAGCTGGTGCCGGGGACGCGGACTGAGGGCGAAGTGCTGTTTCACGGGCAGAATCTGTATCACCCTCAGGTAGATCCCGTCGAGGTGCGGAGACGCATCGGCATGGTCTTCCAGAAGCCCAACCCCTTCCCCAAGAGCATCTATGAGAACATCGCTTGGGGAGCACGCATCAACGGCTACCAGGGGAACATGGACGACTTGGTGGAGCAGTCGCTCACCAAGGCCGCCCTGTGGGACGAGGTGAAGGACAAGCTGCAGCAGAGTGCGCTCGCCCTCTCTGGCGGGCAACAGCAGCGGCTCTGCATCGCTCGCACCATCGCCGTCCGGCCAGAGATCATCCTCATGGACGAGCCCGCCTCCGCTCTGGATCCCATCGCTACCCTGAGGATCGAGGAGTTGATGCACCAGTTGGCCCGGGACTACACTATCATCATCGTGACTCACAATATGCAGGAAGCGGCTCGGGTGTCCGATCAGACGGCCTTCTTCATGATGGATGAGGATCGCGCCGGCTACCTGGTCGAGTACGGCCCCACCAAGCGGATCTTCACCAACCCGCAAGACCGGCGCACCGAGGACTACATTACGGGGCGGTTCGGCTGACCGTCCCCAGAGTGGACATGGAAGCGAGCCAGGATTTCTATCTGGCGGTGCCCAGCAGGCACAATCCTCAGCTCCAGCAGTTGGTGTCTCTGGTCAATCAGGATGCTGAGCTGGTGCAGCTGTGGAAGTGCGCCAACGTCAACGCCGTGGATCGGGCCGGCTTCAGCGACCACGGCCCGGTGCACGTGCGCATCACTGCCAACGCCGCGCTGCGGCTCCTGCGGTTGCTGGTCAACGCCGGCATCCAGCCAGGAGTAGTCCTCAACTACGGCCTCACCGCCGGCGACGCCGAGGTGGTGGTGGTCCTGGCCTGCTGCGTCCACGACCTGGGGATCGCCATCAGCCGCGACGATCATGAGCGCCATTCCCTGATCCTGGCCTACCCCAAGGCGCGTCAGTTGCTCACCGCTCTGTACCCGGAGCCCACGGCCACCATTCTGACGGCTGAGGTGCTCCACGCCGTCATCTCCCACCATTGGGACGCTCGCCCCCTCACTCTCGAGGCGGGCGTGGTGAAGGTGGCCGACGCCCTGGACATGAGCGAGGGGCGCTCGCGCATCCCCTTCCAGGCGGGCGAGGTCAACATCCACTCCCTCTCCGCCCAGGCGATCGAGTCGGTCCAGATCGGGCCCGGAACCGACAGGCCCGTGCGCCTGGACATCGTCATGAGCAACTCCGCCGGCATCTTCCAGGTGGACGAGCTCCTCAAGCGCAAGCTGGATCACTCCACCCTGGCTCCTTACGTGGAAGTGGTGGCCCGCATCCGCCGCGACGGCGAGGCCGGACCGGTGGAGGTCTATCGGCATTAGCCCGAGCCTAAGCTAGCGTCCGTGCCGGCTCACAACTCCCCCCTCTCAAGTCCGCTTTCACGTTTGTTCAACACATTCTCTACGCCGCTTTGATGGGAAACCGTCATCTCGAAAGCTATACTGTTCTTGGCGTCCCGTCCGCCAGCGGGTTCAGGTGCCGGACGAGGGGCCGAGATGTGAGGTTCTCCTATTGCAGTTGTAGAGAAGCCCTTACAGACTGGCCCCGCCTGGTGTGTTACCCTGACTTGGCGACAGCATCGGCCGAGCCCGGCCCATGCCTAGCGGCGGGACCGACCCCTGACCCACTCCGGCAACACCTGGAGCTAGGCAGGGACCGAACCGGAGGTGGGAGATGTAGCCGCGCACGAGAGAGGTCCGCTATCCTCAGCTCTTTCCCAGTTGGTCTACACAGTCGGTAACTCAGTTAGGAGGAAACGCAGATGGTCACCCGCAGACAAGTGTTGAAGGGCGCCCTCGCCAGTGGCGTGGGTCTGGTTCTGCCCTTGAAGGGCCTCACGGCCACCGTCCAGGCACAGGGACAGGGCACTGGTCCGGGGGAGCTGCCTCCCGGCATCCTCAAGCGCCCGGTGACCCCCGCCGACCGGATGAAAGCGGCCGCGAACGCGCGGGCGGCCGGTCTTGAGCCTGGTGTGGCCATGGCCGACATGGTAATGCCCATGCCCGGGGACCCGCCCCACTACTTCGGGCCTTTCCCCAACTACGCCAACAGCCCCATGCCGCGGGGCGCAGTCTCTGAGATCACCGTCGAAGACGGCGGCAGCGGCTACGTCGCGCCCACCGTCACCATCTCGGATGTATACGGGACCGGCTCCGGCGCCACGGCCGAGGCGGTCGTTGCGGGCGGCATCATCGAAGCCATCAACATCACCAACCCGGGCAGCAACTACAGCGCCCCCTACGTGACCATTGAAGACGACGAGGGCCAGGGAGCCTACGCCACTGCCACCATTGGTGGCACGCTGGAGGGCGGTATCAAGAAGTTCGTGGACTCGCTCGCCCTCCCGAACCAGACCAACACGCTGGGCCAGATGATCCCGGTGGCAGTGCCACAGACGGTCACCTACTCCGGACAGGAAGCCGACTACTACGAGATCGGCTTGGTACAGCACTCACAGAAACTTCACACCGACCTGCCGCCAACGACGCTCCGCGGGTACGTGCAACTCTCTACCGAGGCCGTGCCCGGCGCTCAAGTTTCCCTGACCTATCCTGACGGCAGCCTCATCCTGAAGCCGGACGGGAACCCGGCTCTCGGCGTCACCGCACCTCACTACCTTGGCCCCCTGATCATCACTCAGCGGGACCGCCCGGTCCGCATCCGGTTCTACAACCTGCTGCCGAAGGGCATGGACGGGGACCTCTTCATCCCGGTGGACACGACCGTCATGGGCGCCGGCCACGGCCCCACGGGCGGCATGTACAACCAGAACCGCGCCACCGTCCACCTCCACGGGGCCTTCGTCCCCTGGATCAGCGACGGCACTCCGCACCAGTGGACCACTCCGGTGGGAGACGCGGCTGACTACCCCAAGGGCGTGAGCGTGTATAACGTCCCTGACATGCCGGACGGCGGCCCCAACCCGCCTCAGGGCGTGCTGACCTTCTACTACAACAACGCCCAGAGCGCGCGGCTCCAGTTCTACCATGACCACGCCTGGGGCATCACCCGCCTCAACGTGTACGCCGGGGAGGCGGCGGGGTACATCATCCGCGACCAGGTCGAGAGGGACCTGATCGAAGGCTCCAACGACTCCGGCGTCAACCCTGGCGGGGTCTCAGTGATCCCCGCAGACGAGATCCCCCTGGTCATCCAGGACAAGACCTTCGTCGATGAACTCACCATCCCCGTTCAGGACCCGACGTGGAGGTGGGGCACCGGTACGATGGACGCCATGGGACACCGAATGCCCAAGACCGGCGACCTGTGGCTACCCAGCGTCTACATGCCCGCCCAGAATCCTTGGGATCCCAGCGGGGCCAGTGCCTTCGGACGCTGGCACTACGGTCCTTGGTTCTGGCCGCCCACTCCCGTCGAGCATCCGCCCATTCCGAACCCGTACTATGACCCGAACAACCCGGACAACCCTTACGAGCCGCCGTACATACCGGACATGCCCGACCCATCCATGGGCATGGAAGCCTTCATGGACACCCCGTTGGTCAACGGCACCGCCTACCCCTATCTGGAGGTGGAGCCCAAGGCCTATCGCCTACGCATTCTGAGCGTGGCCAACGACCGTTTCTTCAACCTGCAGTGGTACGTAGCTGACGAGACGGTCGTCACTTCCGACGGCAGGACCAACACCGAAGTCAAGATGGTCCCGGCTACCATCCCGAACTGGGCCACCGACAACCGCGAGGGCGGCGTGCCCGACCCGGCCACGGCAGGGCCGAACTGGATCCAGATCGGCACTGAGGGCGGCTTCCTCCCGGCGCCGGTCGAGGTCAGGACTCGACCCATCACCTGGCAGACGGACGCCACCCTCTTCAACGTGGGCAATGTCCTCGACCACTCGCTCCTCCTGGCTCCGGCCGAGCGCGCGGACGTGATCGTGGACTTCTCCCAGTTCGCGGGAAAGACGCTCATCCTCTACAACGATGCCCCGGCGGCCTTCCCGGCTCTGGACCCGCGCTACGACTACTACACCGGCCACCCCGACCTCACGGAGACGGGCGGCACGCCGACCACCCAGCCGGGCTACGGCCCCAACATTCGCACCGTCATGCAAGTGAGGGTGGCCAACACGACGCCGGCACCGGCGTACGATGTGAACGCCCTGCGGTCAGCGTGGGCCAAGGGGCCGGGCGACAAGCGCGGCGTGTTCGAGGTGTCGCAGGATCCCATCATCATCCCCCAGGCGGCCTACAACTCGGCCTACGCTGCCAACTTCTCTTCCAGCACTGCCGCCCAGTACGTGCGGATCTACGAATCGTCCAAGAGCATCACTCCGGTCAACCCCGACGGCTCACTGGCGACGGAGCGGACCATCCAGTTCGAGCCCAAGGCCATCCAGGACGAGATGGGCGAGGCCTTCGACAAGGAGTACGGCCGCATGAGCGGCTTCCTGGGCCTGGAGTTGCCTAACACCATCGCCGGGCTGCAGAACTTCATGCTCTACGGCTACTCCAGCCCGCCCACGGACCTGATCCAGGACTCCATGACTCTCCTGGGCACCACCTCTGAGGGCATCCAGATCTGGAAGATCACCCACAACGGGGTAGACACCCACCCGATTCACTTCCACCTCTTCAACGCGCAGCTCATCAACCGGGTGGCCTGGGACAACCTGCTCATGCCGCCCGATCCCAACGAGCTGGGCTGGAAGGACACCGTGAGGGTGAACCCGCTGGAGGATACCATCGTGGCCCTCAAGCCGAAGGTGCCACCCAACACGCCGTTCGAGGTGCCCAACAGCATCCGCCTGATAGACCCGTCCATGCCCGAAGGCATGATGCTGGCGGACGGCTACAAGGACGAGGCCTTCAACCCAGACGCGGAACCGGTGACGGTCATCAACCACTACGTCAACTTCGGCTGGGAGTACGTCTGGCACTGCCACATCCTCAGCCACGAAGAGATGGACATGATGCACTCGCTGGTCTTCGGCGTGGCGCCCAACGCTCCCACCAACCTGACCGTCACCACGACCGGCAACGGCAACAACCAGCGGGCCATCCTGACCTGGACGGACAATGCCTCCACCGAGACCGCCTACATAGTAGAGCGCGCCAACAGTCTTGGCGGACCCTGGGCCACCCTGGCGGTGCTGCCGGCAAACTCGGTGACCTACACCGACACCACCTACCGCTCCAACCAGGGCCCCTTCTACTATCGGGTGATCGCTCGGAACGTGATCGGCGATACCTGGGACTACTCGGACCCGCAGATCAACGAGGTGCCGCCCGGCGGGGGCTTCCCCAACCGAACCATAGACTCGGCACCAGCCGTGGTCGGCGCGCCTATGGGGACCACCACCATCACTTCGATCTCGGTGGTGACCAACCGCAACTCGGCCACCGTGACCCTCAACTGGACCTACGAGCCCAGCGGGGATCAGGCCGGCTTCACCATCCAGCGGGCCCAGAACCCCTCGTTCAGCAATCCGGTAACCACGTTCAGTGCTGCGGCTAACGCCAGGACCTACGTGGACACCTCGGCCAGAGCCAACACCGATTACTACTATCGGATCGCGGCGGTCTACGGCCTGGGCACCGGCGCCTGGTCCAATGTCGTCACCACCATCGGAGCGGCGGCGATGGCTGCCGACCCCGGCGGCGGCGGCTGGACCGGCAACAGTGTCTACCTGCCTCAGGTGCAGACCGGTAACGAGTAGGCTCCGGCCTCACTCCGACTCCCGTTCTGGCACCAACTGCTCGTGGGGGAAGGGAGCGCTCCCTTCCCCCACGAAACGCCGGGCGCTCGCGGCCACCGCGACGCCACCACCCCTGCCCTGAGGGCTCAACGCCCCCAGGGCTCTACGCACCACCTCACCAGCAGGAGGCTGCTATGAGAAAGGCGCTCCCCATCGCCCTAGCTCTCGTCGTCGCCCTGGGCCTCATCGTCCAGGGCAGCCGCTCCACGGCACTCGCTCAAGGTCCGGCACCCGATCCCGAGGCATTGGTAGCCCTGGGCAAGGCCATCTTCTTCGACACGAATCTGTCCAACCCACCGGTACAGTCATGTGCCACCTGCCATGGGCCTGAGGTGGGCTTCACCGGCCCCGACTCCAACGACAACCTGGAGGGAACTGCGTATCCAGGCGCCGTGCCTACTCGCTACGGCAATCGCAAGCCTCCCAGCGCCGCCTATGCCGGCGATGCCCCCGTCCTCTACTACGATGAAGAGCAGCAGCAGTGGTTCGGTGGCCTCTTCTGGGACGGCCGGGCCACCGGTTGGACTCTGGGCGACCCCCTGGCCGAGCAGGCCATGGGTCCGTTCCTGAATCCGCTCGAGCAGAACCTGCCCAATGCCCGCCTGGTGTGTTTGCGGGTAGCGCAGTCCTCCTATGCCGCCCTCTTCAGGGAGGTGTGGGGGGCGAAGTCCCTCGACTGCGCTCGAGACGCACAGGGCGCCTACGAACGCATAGCCCGATCTGTCGCCGCCTACGAACGAAGCGCCGAGGTCAATCCCTTTACCTCCAAGTTCGACCTGTTCTGGGACAACGCCATTGCCGCCGGGAAGGATGTCACTCAGATCAAGTGGAGTGGCGGCATGGGCGGCGGTGGCGGTGGCATGGGTCCCGGTGGCGGTGGCGGTGGTGGCGGTATGGGCCCCGGTGGCGGCGGCGGTGGCGGTGGTGGCGGAGGTATGGATCCCAACAGCTGGCAGAACTTCCGCGGGCTCGGCCTGACCGATAATGAACTGCAGGGCCTGGCCGCGTTCAACGATCCCAGCCGCGGCAACTGCGCCTCCTGTCATTCACTGCAGCCAGGTCCGGACGGCTATCCCCTATTCACCGACTTCGGTTACTACAACCTGGGCCTGCCCAAGAACCCGGACAACCAGTTCTACAGCATGCCCCTACCTTGGAACTCCGATGGGGCGAACTGGATCGACCTAGGGCTAGGTGGCTTCCTGAAGGCAGCCGGTTACCCCGCGGAGGTCTACGAGCCCGAGCTGGGCAAGTTCCGCGTCACCAGCCTACGCAACGTCGACCTGCGGCCTAGCGCGGACTTCGTCAAGTCCTACGGCCACAACGGCTTCTTCAAGAGCTTGGATGGCATGTACGGCATCGTCCACTTCTACGCCTGGCGGGGAATGATGGACGGCAACATGGGTGGTGGTGGAATGGGACCCGGTGACGGGATGGGCGGAGGTGGAATGGGACCCGGAGACGGCATGGAGCAGCCGATGCCCGACCTCTTCCCTGAGCCCGAGCTGGATATGAACCGCGCGGCCTTGCAGCACTTCAGCATGATGGACCGGACGAATATCGAGCTCTTCCTCACGACGCTCTCCGACGGATACTTCGAGAGAGGGCAGCCGGCGCAGGCACTGTCCGGCGTGAGCGTCGACTCGGGCGGGGGCGGCTTCGGCGCGAAGCCGGTCTACCTGCCGCAGGTCCAGTCTGGCCCGTAACTGCTAGGTCAGTGCGCCACGTGGTCTGGGGAGACAACCCTGCCTCCCCGGACCAGACCAGCACCAGAACTCCACTGGGATTGGGTCCACCCCTACGTATCCGACCAGTCAGGACAACACATGGAGGCATACAGTGAGTCGTATTGTTAGTCGCCGTAAGTTCTTGCGTGGTGCTCAGGTGGGCGCCGCCTTCGCGTTGGGTGGCAGCCTGGGGGCGTTCGCCCCTGGGTCCCGGCCGCTCTTGGCCACCGCTGGGGAGCGGCTGGGACCGGCGGCGGTGCCTTCGGCCCCGGCGGTGGCACCCCAGATGGACATGGGACCCTTCGTCCCCGACGCCGAGATCTCCCTCAGCGCCACGGAGAAGTGGGTGCAGATTCTGCCCGGCTCCCAGACCCGAGTGTGGGGGTACGAGGGCCAGTTGCTGAGCGGGTCGGGGGCCACCGTGGAGGCCATCCCGGGAAGCTACCTGGGGCCCATCATCCGGGTGCAGAGCGGCACCAAGCTGCGCCTGCACCTGCACAACAACCTGCCTGAGGAGACCGTCCTTCACCCGCACGGGCTGCGCGTCCCCGAGGACGCCGATGGACAACCCATGCAGGCCTTCGGTCCGGGCGAGACCAAGGTCTACGAGTTCCAGGTCATCGATCCCGCCTGTCCCGCGTGGTTCCACCCTCATCCTCACATGCGCACCGCCTATCAGGTGGCCATGGGCCTGGCCGGGCTCTTCTACGTGACCGATCCGGTGGAGGCGGCAGCCGTGCCGGGAGCCGGCACTGGGGCCAACGACATCCCCCTCGTCATCCAAGACCGCACCTTCGACGCCAGCAATCAGTTTCTCTACCAGCCTCACCACCTGTGGGGCTACCTCGGCGACCGCATCCTGGTAAACGGGCAGCCCGACGCCTCCCTCTCCCTGGAACCCCGCGCCTACCGGCTGCGAGTCCTCAACGGCTCCAACGCCCGCACGTTCAAGCTGGCCTGGAGTAACGGCATGCCCCTGCAAGTCATCGGTACCGATGGCGGGCTGCTGCCGGCCGTGGCCCAACGAAGCTATGTCACCCTCATGCCCGGCGAGCGTGCGGACCTGTGGGCTGACTTCACCGCCTTGGCCCGTAAGCAGGTCGTCCTCCAGAGCCAGTCCTTCGATCCCGGCGGGGGAATGATGGGCGGTGGCGGAGGCGGCGGTGGTGGCATGGGCGGAGGCGGCAGGCACGGCGGCGGAGGCGGTGGTATGGGCGGAGACGGCATGGGATCGGCCCTGCCCAACGGCGCCGCCTTCAACATTCTCACCGTGAATGTCGGTCGCAAGGCCACCACCAAACCGGTTCTGGGGCCACTGCCTGCCCTCCCGGTGCGATGGGATGCCAGCAACGTGGCCAACTTCAGCCAACCTGTCCCCTTCACCCTCGATATGTACATGATGACCTGGTACATCAATGGCCGGCTCTATGAGATGATGGCCGTCGCCGAGGACGAGATGGTCTACAAGGACGTCCCCATCGCCTGGGAGTGGATCAACAACGGTCCTATCCCTCACCCCATGCACATCCACAACGTCCAGTTCCAGGTGGTGGGGCGGACGCCGACGTCGGCCCTCAGCAGCTACGCCACCGTCAACCAGGGCTTCGTGGACAGCGGTTGGAAGGACACCGTAACCGTCTGGCCCGGCGAGCGCGTCAAGATAGCCATGAACTTCGGGCCGCATACAGGAATGTATATGTACCACTGCCACATCCTCGAGCACGAGGACATGGGCATGATGCGCAACCTCATGATCATGGACCCCACGATGCCGGGCATGTAGCCGGCGGTTCCGAGGACGGGCCGCGCGGCACTCTTCCACGCGTGGCCCGTCTCCCTCTGGCCTCCGGTCACCCGACAGCGCCTGGGTCCGCCCTTCCCTGCCGGGCCAGACCATAGACGGGCTGGTGGCAGCGGCACTAGCCGAAGGCCAGATGTCGCCGAGCAAGCGCCCACTCACTGCCGCGCTGGCGGCTCCGGTGTTGCCGCCCGTCATCCTCCGGGGTAGCACGCCCAAGGGTGCTCGTCCGATCGCCGCCCTTGACATGGGAGCACTGGCCCTTGGGGACCAGAGGCAGCGCCAGCCCCTAAGGCAGCCGCTGCTCCATCGCGGCCCACCCGACCGGGCCGCGCACTCTGGGTGCGCTGCCGCTCCGCCGTCAGCCCGTAGCTTCCGAGACCCACTCCCGCTTTTCTCGCCGTGTGTTCGCCCCTGCGACAACGCTGCTTACGCTGCCCTTAACCCCGTTCTTATGCCCGATTAACGGCCTCTTTATGATCTGCCCTCCTCAGTGGTGGTATAGTGAGGACGTCGCCCACTGTGAAGGACTTCACAAGTCCGTGGGATTCGCTCGGATTCGGCGCGGCGTGACGAGAGCGTGCCCCAGCGTTCTTGCCACGCTGTCCCGCTAGACCGCTGGTGGCCGGATGTAGCCTGAGCGCACCAGCGCCAGTCTCAGGCCCGGTGTTTGTCTCTCGGGCGGCCGTGGTGGCCGCCACAACTACAAGGAGGTAAGCGAAATGCCCAGCCAGAAGCGCACTACTCGAAGGGGACTACTCAAGAGTGCCGCCGTCACCGCCGGCGCCGCTGCCGCCGCCTCGCTCCCGCTCGGCGCTGCCGCCCAGGAGGAAGGCCGTTCCGAGGAAGCTGATATCGTCGTGGTCGGCATGGGCTTTGCCGGAATGGTGGCGGGGCTCAAGGCCGCCCAGTTGGGAGCGGACGTGGTCATCATGGACAAGATGCCCGCTGGCGACTGGATCGGCGGCAGCATGATGCTGTCCGGGCAGTCTATCCATGTGGCCGGCTCGAGCCCCATGCTTCCCGAGGAGGAGCTTAGGGAGATCATAGCCACCCGGACCGCCGGCCGGCCCCAGCAGCCCTATGCTGAGCTGATCGACGCCTATTTGGGCAACGTGAAGCGCGGCATGGCGTGGCTCATGGAGCTGGGGGTCGAGTTCGAAGAGGAACCCGGTCAGGAGAGACGGATCAAGCCGGCCAAGGTCGGCAGCTTCGCCTGGGGTAACCTCAAGCCCGGGGCGCCGGGTGACTACCGTCAGTTCGGCGGGTACAAGACCGCCAGGCTCCTGGAGTCAGCTCTCAAGGATGCCGGTGCCCGCATCATGTATGAGACCAAGGCGCACAAGCTCCTGACCGACGAGACGGGCGCCGTTGCCGGCGTGCTGGCCACCGACCCGGATGGGGCCATTGAGATCCGAGCCAAGGCCACCATCCTGGCCACCGGCGGCTTCGCCCGCAACCGCGAGATGTCGGCGAAGTACATGGGACCTCATGGGGAGGAGATCCCAGTTCAGGCCTGCCCCGGCGCCACCGGCGACGGCCACCGCATGGCTCTGGAAGTGGGCGCCGCCATGAAGAACATGTCCTACTCCTACTGGTGGCCTTGTCCGGCAGTGGTGGAGGAGGACGAATGGCACGATGCGCTGGGGTTCTACAACATTGATATCGCCGGCACCCAGGGCATCATGGTAATCGAGACGGGCGAGCGCTACTGCGATGAGTCCCTGGGCCGCTTCACCTACGGGGCCGAACTCTTCCGCACCGGCCGCGTCAAGGGCCTCATGGTCATTGACGACACCATCGCCAAGATGGACGTCGTCGCCCCCGTGCTCGAGGAGTTGGTGTCCTATGGCGGCACGCTCTACAAGGCCGACACCATTGAGGATCTAGCCGCCCAGGCCGGTGTGGCCCCGTACCTGGCCACCACGGTGGCCGAGTTCAACCAGGCCGTGGATGATGGGAGCATCGCCACCGCCCGCATCCCCAAGACGAGCAAGATCAACAAGATCGAGACGCCGCCCTTCTATGGCATCCCATACATCATGGGGACCCTCTTCCACTACGGCGGCCTGCAGGTCAACACCAAGGCGGAGGTGCTGGACAACGACAAGAACCCCATCCCCGGGCTCTACGCCATCGGGGAGTTGATCGTCGGCGCCCTCAGCGGCGGAGCGGACAACCCGTACGGCGCCTACACCGGCATCCTGGCCGGGGGCTGCCTGACGTTCGGCATACTCGCGGCCGAGGCAGCGGCAGAGCGTGCCGGGGTAACGGAAGCATAGGCCCACCCGGGGCTCAGTCGGTTACGCCCGCCCACGTTGTGCTGGCCTAAAGAAGGTGAGCCCAGAGGCTCGGGCTCACCTTCGGTTTTCCCTATCCTCTTCCCTCGCTACCCGCCCACGGCCTCCGCCATGGCATTGGCGAATTGCTCGGCGACCTCCCCATCCTGCGCCGTGACTAGCTTATCGTCAACCTCCAGCGGCCTGCCCGTGAACCGCACGCCTCGTCGGTGCAGGAAGTCTGCCCAGTCCGTGGGGGCTGTCACTCTCTTCTTCTTCAGGGCATCGGCCAGAGCCAAGAGCACTACCGCCTCTCCCGTAGCCCCGACAGCCTTGTAGGAGATGTCCTTGGCCAGCTTGCGAGCATCCTGGTCGTCCAGGAAAGTGCGGACCCCTTCCCCGCCCAGGAACACGTAGCCGTCGTACTGGTAGGTCTTGATGTCGCGCAGCCGCAACTCGACCGGAACCGACGACCCGTCCGTGGCCTCCGCCGACCCCGGGAACAGCCCCGCCGTAACCACCTTGTGGCCTCGCCGCTCCAGCGTGTGACGCAAGGTCCGGTAAGTGTTGGCGTCGAAGCCGCGGTAGGGAAGAACGATAACTACCTTCTTCTGCGCCATGGTCGCCTAGCCCTCCCACTGCTAGGAAGTGAGATCTTGGAAGCCGGCAGTCCGGCACCTCCCTTAATAGCACAGCGGGCCAGAGGCAGCAAAGGGACGGCAATAGGTCAGGGTCAGCGGCCGGACGCGCTCTGGTCCCCCGTTCGTGGGAGGCGGGCCGCGCTCTTCCCCTGATCCGTCGGCACCCTTCCTGCAAATGACTCTGCACGGACGAGTGGTAGAGCGACTTCATCCGCTCTTACCATATTCTTATACTTGCACGCCTCTCATCTAATCACTTGCGCCTAGACTGAGAGCGTTGCATAAGCAGGTGGCGTCAGCGAGACTGAACGACAGCGGAAGGAACGCACGGCGCCCACGCAGAAAGACAAAGCGGCCGGACCTCCAGCGATCCAGCCGCCTGGGGTGAGCGATGGGATTCGAACCCACGGTCTCCTGGGCCACAACCAGGTGCCTTGACCACTCGGCTACGCTCACCTCGAACTTAAGTCATTGTACGCCAGCAGAAGGGCTGGCGCAAGCGGGCCCGAGAGGCTCGCCACCGCAATGAGGCAGGCTGAGTGAAGAACGCTCCAAGCGAGTGGTTCGCGTCAGTCCGGCTGACGCTGACGGTCGGGAGCGGATGGGTTCGTCGCATCCGAGCCCGTCGCTCTGGGCCCAGAGTCCGGGCTGAGACCTACAAGCGATGGTATACCGAGGCTGTGATCCCGTGACTGTGAACGGCCGCGCGCCAGCCGAAGTCCGAGTCGACATAGACGGCGGCGGAGGGGTGTTCAGGCCATGAGTGCCCCCAACGCAAGGACCAGGTTGGGGGTAGCCCTAGCGCTGGTGATGTGGGCCATTGCTTCGCTGCCCGTCACCGCTGCTCCAGCCGTTGCGTCCTCTGCCGCTCTCGCTATGTCCGCGCGAGGGCCCGAGGGGCTCGAGTTGGAGCTATCCATCCCGCCTGTCGAACTGGGCATCCTGCCGTACGAGGACCGCTCCTACACCTCGGTATCCGTACCCGGACTGGTCTCCGGTGGAGAGCCCGGCCAGCCGGAGTTGCCCCTGCTCAGCGCCCGCGTAGTGGTCCCGCACGGAGTCGACGTCGCCCTAGAGGTGCTGGCAGAGCAGACTGAGACGGTGCCCCTATCGGCCCCGCTGCTCCCTGCCCCCCGGCTGTGGTCCGAGGCAGGCGTCCCTGGGGCGAGCTGGATGTCTCGGTATGTCCGCGAGGAGGGTCCTGCCTACCATCAGCAGGACACCTTCCCGGCCGACTTGTGTCGCATCACGGCGGACGACGTGGTTAGGGAGTGGCGCCTCCTGCAAATAAGCTGCAGCCCGGTGCGCTACCGGCCCAAGGACAACCTGCTGGCGGTCACCCGCAGCGCCCGCTTGGCGCTCCGGTACCCCAATCCAGCCTCCGGCGAACCGCCGCTGTCGGCCCAGGCCCCCGGCCCCTTCAGGGACGTGCTCGCCGCCGCCGTGCTCAATCCCGACGGCCTGGCCAGACACCGGGGCGCCAGTTCGCCCCTCGTTGCCGCCAGCCTCCCGGAGCCCTTGGGCCGTTACCGGCTTATGGTGCCGGAAGAGGGCATCTACGGCGTCACCTACGAGGACCTGCGTGCTGCCGGGCTGGACCTGGCCGGGGTATCGTCCGCCAGCCTGCGCCTGTTCCAGGGGACGCAGGAAGTGGCCATCCTGGTGCAGGACACCGACGGTACTTTCGGTCCTGGCGATCGCTTCCTCTTCTATGGTCGGCAGCGCCAAAGCCCCTACGGCACCACCAATTCCTACCTCCTCGACTGGGGAGGACCGCTAGGGCTCCGCGTCCAGAGCCGGCCCGTCAGTGCTCCCAGGGGCGAGACCACCTATCTCGTCGCCGACGCTCTCCTGCGCAATTACGACCCTCGCTATCCTGACCCGTGGCGCAGCGAATGGGCCGACGTCAATCTCTACGATCCGGTGTACTCCGAGGTGGCCGAGGATGGGCACTTCTATGCTGGGTCCCTGGCCACCGTCTCACCGGCGGACATGCCCGATCAGGAATGGTTCGCTGCTTCGCTGCCCGCGATCGTGGGAGGCCAGGGAACCCTGTCTGTCACCCTGAGGGGCACGACCGACAGCCCCCATCTGATCCAGTTCCACTTCGGGCTGACCAGCACGGCCGAGAGCCCCTACTCCATCGCTCTGCCCCTCGTGGCCCAGAAGAGACCGGGAGCGACCACTGTCGCCGCTCAGAGCCCCGAACCTCCCTACACCTCCCTGGGCCCTCGGACCTGGACGGGGGCTGTGCCGGCGACGTTCAACTTCAGTGTTCCCGTCACCGACGGTCTGCACCTGCTGAGGCTCACGCTGCCCGGCCAAAGCGACGGCGCTGCCGGTCTGATTCCCGAGCGCGCTCAGGTGGTCTCCCCTCGGCTGACCTACCCCATCGGCCGGGCGGTCGCCGGAAGCACTGTGGGTCGCGGCCAGGCAGGTTCTCACACCTACCGGGTAGCCGGCTTCGGCTCATCCGACCTGATAGTATGGGACGTGAGCGACCCGGCTCTGCCTGTGGCTCTCGCCGGGGTCAGCGCCGAGCCGGCCGGCAAGGGTTGGCGGGCCGCCTTCGCCGACAGCACTGGCACTGCCGCCACCTACGCAATCACCGCCACTACCGCGCTGAAGCAGGTGTCATCCGTTGCTCGGTTGAGCCCGGTGGCCCTGGAACCTGCGGCCCAGTACCTGGTGGTGACCCATCCGAGCTTCGTCCAGGCAGCCCAGGCGCTGGCTCAGCATCGTCAGAAGGCCTCCGGTCTCACCACGCGCGTGGTCACCACGCAGGCCATCTACGACCGGTATAGCAGCGGCATGCTGGACCCCGAGGCCATCCGCTCCTTCGTGCACCAGGCCTACGACTCCTGGCGCGACCCACTGGGCGAGCATCTGCTCACCTACCTGGTGCTGGTGGGCGATGGCTCGTACGACTTCAAGAACCGCCTGAACCACGGGCTGGCCAACTATCTGCCCCCTTACCTCGGCGAGGACTTCGACCCCAACTGGGGTGGCCAGGCCGCTTCGGATCACCTGTTCGCCAACCGTCGCAGCGCGCCTCCTAGCGTCTTGGTCGGCCGAATCCCGGTCCGATCCCCAGCCGAGGCCATGGCTGTAGTGGAGAAGGTGGCCCGATACGAGAACGACGGGCTGGCAGTGTGGGACCGAGCTCTATTCGCCGCCGACGATCCCGACCTGCGGGACTATGGTACCGGCGCCCCTATCAACTACGGCTTCGATGAGATGGCCGAGTCGGCCCTGGCAGTGGTGGCCGCCGATGAGCGCATGGCCCACGCCGACTTACGACGCGTCTACCACTCCGCAGTGGAGACGGCCGCACCCGGCTTCTACCACAACGAGAGCGACGCCGGGACCCGGGCTCTGCTCGAGGTCTGGAGAGCGGGATCACTGCTCACCTACTACGCCGGCCATAGCCAGTTCTGGGGGTGGGCCTTCCCCAAGCTGTTCCATTCCGAGGACATCGAGGCGCTCGGCCCCACCCCCTTGACCGTGCTCCTCTCTATGACCTGCTTTACCGGCGTCTTCTATCATCCCAATGCTCCCAGCCTAGACGAGGCCTTGCTTCTGGCGCCCGACCGGGGCACAATAGCGTCTCTCTCGCCGTTGAGCATGGGCAGCGCCGCCGGGCACCGGCAGATGCAGTCAGCCGTCATTGCGACGCTGCTACAGGGGGGCTCTATCGGCGAAGCTATGCTGGCGGGTAAATTGGCCCTTGGGCCGTTGCATCGCGACCTGGTGGATACGTACGGCGTGTTGGGAGACCCTGCTCTGGGCCTGCCACCCACGCCGGCTTCGACCCTCAGGTGGGCCATGTTGCCCATGGTAGCACGCAACGCCGGCTAGAGCCGGCAGACAGCAACTCTCATTACTACCCAAAGGAGATTCCGCATGCGACCGAGGCACGCCCTGCTACTGCTCGCCGTCCTGATGCTCATCCTCTCTGCCGGCAGCCTCGCCCTGGCCGACGACGCGTCGGCGCTGTCCGCAATGGGCGAGACGCCCACCGTGACCCCCTCGCCTCCGCCCCCGACAGATACGCCCGTGCCTACCGACACCCCGATACCGACAGACACTCCGGTTCCTCCGACAGATACACCCATCCCGCCCACCGACACACCGGTGCCAACCGATACCCCGGAGCCAACCGGCACTCCGGTTCCTCCGACGGACACGCCCGTCCCACCCACCGAGACACCGGTGCCGGCGCCCACCGAGGTGCCTAGCACACCAGTGCCCCCAACCGCCACGCCCCAGCCCGAAGCTCCCACTGCCACTGCCACACCCGTTCCGGCTCTGCCCACGACCGGTGACGGCGGCTCTGGCCTCTGGGCGGCGGCGCTGATGGCCGCGGGGCTCCTGCTCGCGGGCGGCGGAGGGCTGGCGCTCTGGAGGCTGGTCGCACATCGCCGAACGGCCGCCTGAAGCCGGCCGGGCCCGTAGGGCCCAAACCGAATCCCAGGACCCGTGGTCGGTGTCCGCCGGCCGCCTCGGTGAAGCTCACTGCATGAGTGATGGCCCCGGGTGGCCACGTCCTCGGTTGCCCGGGGCCATGCAAGGGGGTCAGCATGCAAGGATGCATTAACCAGGCCACCACCATGACCACTGACCTTGAGACTGATTTGCGCGCCTACGCCGAGGCGGGGTTTGAGTCAGTGGAGCTCTGGCTGGCCAAGCTGGAAGCCTACCTGGCCGACGGTGGCAGCCTCGACAGGGCTCAGGACCTGCTGCGCCGCCTCGGCTTGCGCGCTGTCGCCGCCTGCGCCCAGGGCGGCTGTCTTCTCTCTTCGGGCGCCGAGCGACGACGAATCCTGGACCAATTGCGCCATCGCCTGATGCTGACCCGGGCCCTGGGCGCCGATACCCTGGTGGTGTTCTCCGAAAGCCCCGAGGAGGCCAGCCTCTCCGCCTACGAGACGGCGGCCGCCAACCTGGCCCAGGTGGCCGACCTAGCGGCGCAACAGGAAGTCAGCATCGCACTGGAGTTCATCAAGGGGAGCCGACTGGTCGGATCGCTGCCGACGGCTCAGGAGCTGGTCCGGCGGGCGGATCGAGCCAATCTGGGGGTGCTCTTTGACACCTTCCACTTCTATGCCGGCATCAGCAAGATGGCCGACCTAGAGGACATGGATGCAAGCCTGCTGGCACTGGTGCACGTCAACGATGTCGGCAATCTGCCCCGAGAATCCTGGACTGACCGGGATCGAGTGCTACCGGGCCAGGGGGTCCTGCCTCTGGTCGAGATGCTGGGGCTGATCCAGAGCAAAGGGTACGAGGGCTACTGCTCCGTCGAGGTCTTCAGCCGCGACCTGTGGGAAGACGACCCCTTCACCGTAGCCCGCCTGGCCCACGACTCACTCACCCAGCTGCTCGCGGGACTCTCTCCTCGCTAGCACGCGGCGAGCCGGGCGTCACAGGAGGAGAGGGGGAGAGGGGGTGACGCGGAGAGGGGGAGACTGCCCCCAGCTCGTCTCCGTGCCTCCCCCTCTCCTCGTCTCCGTGTCTCCCTCTCCGGGGGTTGGCGTAGCAGTAGAGGCAGCCGTTGGGGCAACGCATGTCGTAGGAGCCGATGTCTACGCTCGGGGTGCACCGGCAGGCGGCGCGCTGGCCTCGATCCTTGCCGGTGGGTGCAGGCAGCCTCCGCGGGTGCAACCGGCTCAGCTCGGCCCCATCAATGCAGCCCGCCGGGATGACTCCGGCGGGGGCCAGCTCCGGCTGGCAACACCCGAGCAGCGACAGCCCCAACGCCTTCGCCCTCATCACTAGGTCTGCCGCCATCGCCAGCTTCTCGCCAGGCGACGGGTCGTGCCATTCCACCCCTCGCCCCTTCATCTTGGCGTACACGGTGGCGAACGACAGCCGCACGCTACTCAGCCCAGCGCGGGCGCATGCGGCTAGCACCGCGTCCGCCCGATCCAAGTTGCTCACCACCCGGTCGCCCTCGACCCAATGAACGATGGGATCGAACCGGACGGTCAGCCTTTTCGCGCCCAGCCAAGCCACCAGGGGGCCGAGCTGGGCCAGCACCACCTCCGGCGGAGGGACGCCGGGCTCGAGCCGCGAGCCGCCCAGCCCGGTCACCGTCAGCTGGCAGCACACCTGCTCGTACTGCTCAAGGGCCGTCCTCAGGCCATGTTCGTCTCGGAGGAGAGGGCCAAAGTCCTTCGACAGGAGAACCATGGTGTGTACCCGGTCGGGCGCCAGGTCAACCTGCCGCGCCTCACCGGAGTAGGGCTGTCTCACCACGGCCTGGCCCGCCCGGACGGCGCGGGCCAGCCACTCGGTGTAGCATCCCGGCAAGTCGGTCCGCCTGGAGGCGCACACCACCTGCGGCCCCTGGGGCGAGCCCATCCTATCGCGGTACCAGTTCGACCACAGTGACGCCGTCGCCGCCCTCGGCCGGACCTCCCGACCGCACCGAGGCCACCAGAGGATGCCGGGCCAACTCCTCGCGCACGAAGCGGCGCAGAGTGCCGGTGCCCTTCCCGTGCACTACCCTCACGCGCCCTAGCGCTGCCAGGTAAGCCTCGTCCAGGTAACGCTGCAGTTCCGGCACCGCCTCTTCCACCCGCATTCCCCGCAGATGTAACTCCGGCTTCACCGCCGGACTCGCCGGCAGCTGAACCACCCTCGATCGCCCCCGGCCAGAGCTCATGCTTTCCTCGACCGCGGGCTCGCGCACCTCCAGGTCGTCCAGCGCCACCCGCAGCCGCAGGCTGCCCACGGCCACCTCGGCGTGACCGGCCTCCACGCCCGTCACCGTGCCCTGAGTCTTCAGGCTGCCCACCCACACCAGGTCTCCCACTTCAGGCTCAGCGCCTGTTCGACGAAGGGTGCTCGGCGTGGGCGCCACGGCCTCGGCAGCCCTCTCCGCCAGGCCCTCCGCCTCAGAGAGAACCCGCCGCACCTCGCTCACCTGCTCCGCCACGCGTGCTTTGGCCAGGTATGCCCGGGTAGCGGCGATCTCCTCCCGAAGGGACTCCAGCTCCCGCCGGCCTTCCTGTCGCGCCTGTTCCAGGACCTGCTCTCGCTCTCGCTCCAACTGGTCCAGGCGCGCTCGCAGGTCGGCCTCCTGTTCCTCCGCTCGCTGCCGAATCTGGGCCGCCTCAGTCAGTTGCCGCTCAGACTGATCCCGTAGGAGCTTGATCTCCCGCAGGAGGTCCTCCGTCTGCAGCACTTGAGGGTCCACCAGCAGCCTGGCTCGCTCGACGATGTGACGCTGCAGGCCAAGCCGCTCCGCGATGGCGAAGGCGTTGCTGCGCCCCGGCAGCCCTATGGTTAGCTGGTAGGTGGGCGCCAGGGTGTGGGCGTCGAACTCCACGCTGGCGTTGGCCACCCCCGGCTCGCCCTGGGCGAAGACCTTGAGCTCGGGGTGGTGAGTAGTGGCCATGGTAGTCACCCCGCGCTGGATCAGCTCCACAAGCAGAGAGCGGGCCAGGGCGGAGCCCTCCACCGGGTCAGTACCCGCGCCCAGCTCGTCCAGCAGCACCAGGCTCCGCTCGCTCGCCTGGCCTAGGATGTGGATGATATTGCTCATGTGGGAGGAGAAGGTGGACAGCGACTGCTCGATGCTCTGCTCGTCCCCAATATCGGCGTACACACCGTCGAAGACGGTGAGGGTGGTACCCTCGTCGGCGGGGACGTGCATGCCAGCCTGAGCCATCAGGCTCAGGAGCCCCACTGTCTTCAGAGCCACCGTTTTGCCCCCGGTGTTGGGCCCGGTGATCACGATGACGAAGTAGCCCTGAGGCCCCAGGCGCAGGGCCACGTCTATGGGCACAACCGTGTCCTGGGGCAAGAGTGGATGCCGGGCCTGGAGCAGCCGGAGCCTCGTCCCCGGATGGTAGATCCCCCGCTCCTCATCCAGCACCTGCCGAGGAGCGAAGCCCACCAGGTTCGGCTCCACCGCCCGCAGTTGCTCGGCGTAGCGGGCCCGGGCGAAGATCAGGTCGAACTCCGCCAACACCGACACCGTCCGCTCGATCAGCGCCGCCTCTTGAGCCACCAGCCCGGTGAGCCGGTCGAGCACCCTCAGTACCTCACGCTCCTCCCGGATCTGCGCCTCGCGTAGCTCGTTGTTGAGCTCCACCGTAGCCAGGGGCTCTATGAAGAGCGTAGCTCCACTGGCCGACTCATCGTGCACGATCCCGCGTATCCGTCCCCGGCACTCGGCCCGCAGCGGGATGACGTAGCGGCCGCTCCGCTGAGTAACGATGGGCTCCTGCAGAAAGGGGGCATTCTCGTCCGAGGTCACCATCCGCTCAAGGCGCTGCAGCAACCGATCTCGGGCGGCCATCAGCTCGGCGCGGGCCCGGGCTAGCTCGGGACTGGCTGCGTCCGCCACTTCTCCCTTGGGGGTGATGCAGCGCCGAACCTCGTCCACCACAGGACGGCAGGCCTCGATACGGGAGGCCAGCGACGCCAGCAGCGGGAACTGCCCGGCCGTGCGTGTGAGAGTACGGTAGATGGGCTGGGCGGCAGACAGGGTGCTCTCCACGTCCAGCAGTTCCTGCGGCAGCAGACGCATGCCGCGCTCGGCCCGCTGCAGGAGCGGGCGAACGTCATGTGCGCCCCCGAGCGACACATCCGCCTTGACCCTCAGCAGGAGGCGAGCCTCCGTGGTCTCCTTCTGGCGCCGAGTGGCCTCGGCCAGGTCGGTAGCCACATCCAGAGACAGCGCCAGGTCACGCCCGCCCGAGAAAGAGGTATGCTCGGCCAGCCGCGCCAGAACCTTGGGGTATTCCAATACCTGCAAATACTTGTCCAGCATGTGCACCACCAAACGTTCATTCTACTACAGCGGCAGGCAGTGGAGCACATGGGGGCCGGGCTCCCTGTCGGGAGACGGCCTACTGGCTGGCACCCCTCCTACCCGGCAGCCCGAGCGTCTGCGCGCCTCTTGCTGCGCCGCGAGCACGACCACGCCCGCGGCTTCCAGCCGACACCGAATCCCAGCCGGCTACCGGCTCCCTAGAACCTGGACACGAGCGGCAGATAGGTCTCAGCCACGGACTCCAGTACCCAGAGCTCGTAGCCGGTGGTGGGACCGAAGGCACTCATGAACACCCGTGTTCCCAGTACGGCCAACCCGGAGGGGTTGGAGTTGTCGCTGCCGGGGGCGAGGTCCCCAAGGATAACGGTACCGGCCTCAGTACCATCGCTCTGCCACAGCTCGTAGCCGCTGACACCATCGCTGGCAGCAAAGATGACAACGCTGCCGAAGCTGGCCAACTCCGCCGGCTGCGAGCCGGTCGCGCCGGGGTAGACGTCTTTCACCATCGCGGTGCCGCCGGCTGTGTCGTCGCTTCTCCACAGCTCGCGGCCAGCGCCGGGACCGATGGCGCTGAAGTAGAGCACGCCCTTGGCGCTGAGTAGCGACGAAGGGTACGACGACAGCGGCCCGGGATACACGTCCTCGAGTAGGTGGGTGCCGGCGGAGGTACCGTCGCTTCTCCACACCTCCCGGCCACTGATTCCTTCGTCTGCCACGAAGTAGAGAACGCCATCGGCCGCGGTAAGGCTGTCCGGATGCGAGTCACCTGGGCCCGCGTTGATGTCGCTCACCATATAGGTCCCAGCGGTGGTCCCGTCGCTACGCCATAGCTCTTGACCGCTCATTCCGTCACTGGCACTGAAGTACAAGATGCCTCCCAGGCTGGCGAATCCGGATGGGAACGAACCAAGAGCAGCACCGGGCCCAATGTCTTTGACTAGCGCAGTGCCAGCCGAGGTACCGTCGCTTCGCCATAGCTCAGTGCCCGAGGAAGGTTCATAGGCGGCGAAGTAGAGGACGCCGTTCACGTTGAGCAAGTCGGTCGGGTTTGAACCGCCCGTGCCGGCATGGATGTCCTGGACCATCACGGTGCCGGCGGCGGTGCCATCGCTCCGCCATAGTTCCGCACCCGTGCCGGGCTCATGGGCGCTGAAGTACAGCGTTCCATTGAGGTCAGAGAGACCACTCGGGTCTGAGCCCACGGGGCCTGGCCAGATGTCCCTCACCATCATGGTGCCCGCGGTGGTGCCATCACTGCGCCATAGCTCGCGCCCGTTGACGGGGTCACTCGCGGTGAAGTAGAGGATTCCGCCCACGGGCAGCAACTCCGCCGGGTCTGAGCCGAGGTCGCCGGCATAGATGTCCATGACCATGCTGGTGCCAGTTGGGGTGCCGTCGCTCTTCCATAGCTCGTATCCATGGATCCCATCGTCGGCCCCGAAGTAGACAGTGCCGCCGAGGCCGGTCAACGCGCCCGGATAGGAGCCGACAGGACCCAGGCCGAAGTTGAACACAGCCACTGTGCCGGCTGAGGTGCCATCGCTCTTCCAGAGCCCCACTTCGGTGGGAGAAGGCAGGGCGAGGAAGTACAGCACCGGTCCGGCAACGGTGAGGAGCCCGGCCACCCCGCCACCGACCGAGGAAAAGCTCGTGACCGGGATGGTGCCTGCCGTCGTTCCGTCGCTGCGCCAGAGCTCTCTGCTGCTGGCGCCGGTGAAATAGACTGCCCCGCCCAGATCCGTAAGCTCGAGAAGGCTGAGGTTACCCGTGCCCGGTATGACGTCCCTGACCATGACGGTGCCGGCGGGGTAGCCGTCGCTCTTCCACAGCTCCTGGCCCGCACCAGGGCTGGCGGCACCGAAGTAGACAGTACTACCCACAACGGTAAGCTTACTGGGACCGGAAGAGGTGGTGCCAGGCCAGATATCCTTGACCTGGAACGTGCCCACAATGACTGTGTGCGCCCACAGCTCCTGGCCTGTGCCCGGCTCGTAAGCGTTGAAGAAGAGGAAGGCGTCTGACCGGGCGAATGAACGGGGATTCGCGCTGCCCGCGCCCGGGTTTATGTCTGTCACCAGCATGGTGCCCGCATCGGTGCCGTTGGTGCTCCACAGCTCCCGGCCTGAGGCTGCATCGGTCGCGGCGAAGAAGAGCCTGCTGAGGAAGGGCGTCATCCCTTCCGGGAGAGACCCTGCGGGGCCAGGGTTGATGTCCTTGACCAGGGCAGTCCCGGTCGGCGTGCCGTCACTGCGCCACAGCTCCGGGCCGTGCACCCCGTCCTCGGCGGTGAAGTAGACGGCGCTGTTCCAGCCTGTAACTTCCCCTGGGCTGGAGCCGTTGGCGCCGGGGTTGATATCTGCCACCAGGACGGTGCCCACCTCGGTGCCATCGCTACGCCACAGCTCCGGGCCGTGCACCCCATCATCGGCGGTGAAGTAGAGCGTGCCATCCACTACATTCAGGAACGTCGGTGACGATCCGGGCGGCCCGGGGTTGATGTCCTTGACCATGACGGTGCCGGCAGCGGTACCGTCGCTACGCCACAGCTCCGGGCCGTGGCTGCCGTCGTCCGCCCGGAAGTAGAGCGCACCTCCGAAGTCCGCCAACTCGCTGATGTCTGACCCAGCGGCACCCGGATGGATGTCCCGGACCAGGGTAGCGTTTCCGGGAGTCCCGTCGCTGCGCCAGATCTCCTGGCCATGGGCTTCATCATCCACCACGAGATAGAGCATCCCGCCAACTGCAGCTATCGGCCCCGGTCCGGCCATGGGGCCCGACCCAGTGGCGTTGATGTCCTTGACGAGGGAGACGGATGCAAGGGGAAGGCCCTGAGCCGTCGCAGTTGGGCCGGGCCTGATGGCTGAGATGGGCAGTATGACGGGCAAGAGCGAAAGCACAAGTGCACCTGACCAGATGACATCCAAACGTTTCATCTAACTTCCTCCACTAACATTCGCTCACACAATGATACAGCCGACCGCTTCGCCGGCAGCCCCCTACCCAGCTGGCATCGGCATGCAGTAGACCAGTGGGCGGCAGTGGTCAGTTCCTCTGCCCGAAGCCCACAGATGGCTTGGGCCCCCAAGGTGCCCGCTGGGAGCCGTGCAGCAAGACTGCCAACCCCTGGGGGCCGGAGATGACGCTGTCAGAGCACGCTGGCTGCCTGGAAGGCGCTGCCGCCGCGCCCGGGTGCCTGGCCATCAGTGCCGCCCAGGGCGTCGAACAAGGCATAACTCCCGGGCGAACTCTCACGTCGCGTCCAGTTGCCCGAGGGTCTCGCGTTCACAGAGAAGGCCACGACGCCGGAGAGGCCAAGGGCCTCAGACACTCTTGCTGCACCCTGGGCCGCGCACCGGCAGCGAGCAGGGCCTAGGTGTGAAGGATATGGCCTGCCTTGGGCCAGGCGGACGGCATCGTCGCGGACTCGGCACGCGCCGCTGCATGCAGTACTTCGGCTAACACTCAGCAACAGGGCCGCGAGCTGACCACACCGGGCATCACCAGCTCGCGGTTGCGGCGGTTGAAGCCAAATGGCATCATCATCCGGGCAGCGGCTGCTGTCAAGCGAGAAGGACGCCTCTACTGCCGCGGCCTGAGCCATCCCTGGCCTGGCGTGGCAGTAGACCCACACCGCTGCAGACCGCTCTGGTGACCGAAGTGCCTGTCGCCTGCATCCAGTTCTCTCAGGTGGACAACCAGGCCGCTGTTGGCCGCCTCCACCGTGGGCAGTTGCACTTTGCCAGGCCGCAAACGTACATGCTATAGTCGAGTTGTTCACTGATTGTGTAGAGAACACTGCCCTACACTTTCCGCTCTCGGCGGTGTCCGAGGGCAATCCCAGGGAAAGGAGCCGCCATGGCCGAATACGAGTTAACCTTTGTCATCCAGCCCAGCGTCGATGAGGACCAGCTTGCCTCCCTCAGAGAGCGCGTCACCGACTACATCACCGGCGCAGGGGGTGAGCTGATCGGCACGCTGGACTGGGGCCGCAGGCGCTTGGCTTACCCCATTCGCAAGCACACCGCTGGCTTCTACACCACGATGCGGCTGCGACTCCCGCCCGACGCCATTGAGGACTTGCAGCGAATGCTCCGCCTCAACGAAGACGTCCTGCGGTACCTGGTGCTGTCGGCTGAGGATGTGCCGGCGCCGCCATCCGGCTGATCGCGTGAGCAGGTTCTCCGAGGAGACGAAGATGCTGGGCCTCAACCGGGTCACCCTCATGGGTGAGGTAGTGGAGAAGCCGGAACTGCGCTACACACCGGAAGGCAGCGCAGTGGCCGTCTTCACCATCGCCGTGTCGCGAACGTGCGTCCCCGTCAATTCCCGCGCCCACAAGGAAGTAGACTGGTTCAACGTGGTTGCCTGGCGCGAATTGGCGGAGTTCTGTGCCGACGACCTCGATGTCGGCACATACATCTACCTCGAAGGGCGCTTGAGGAACCACGTCTGGCGGGATGCCCTCGGCCGCCAGATGGCCCGCACCGAGATAATCGCCGAGAGGGCCGCAGTCCTGGGACGCGATGCCTCCCCAGGGGCCGACGGCCGCTATGAGTACGAGTATCACTGGAGGGATTAGCATTGGCAGAGGACAACGGCGACCGGGCCGAGGCTCGGGAGTCTACCAGGGAGGAGTCACGTTCCGGGCGGGACGAAGCGCGCTCGACCGAGCGACGTGGCCGCCCCCAGCGACGCTATTTCCCACGCCGGCGCGTGTGCGCCTTCTGCGTGGACAAAGTGAAGCAGATTGACTACAAAGATATCGAGACACTACAGCGCTACGTCACCGATCAGGGGAAGATCAGGGGCCGCCGGCAGACGGGCACCTGCGCCAGGCACCAGCACCAGCTCTCTCGTGCCATCAAGCGCGCCCGGCACCTGGCCCTGATGCCTTACGCTTACGGGCATCGTTTCACCTCGTAGGCTCTCTTACGTATAGACTGCATCAGCAGGGCATGGGGGCTCCCTATGCCCTGCTCTTCATGAGGGAACCCATGAGCAGGAAGCGTCAAACACCGGCCCGCCGGGTGCCGGCCATCCCGCCAGAGACGAGGGCCCGCGACCGGCAGGTACGGATGGGCCTGGCTGTCCTGGCCTCCATCGTCGTGCTGATCTTAGCGATCGGAATCTACCGAGTGGGTGTGGCCCTGCCCAGAGAACCGGTAGCGGTGGTACACGGCACCCCGATCAGCACCCGGCAGTACCAGACCATGGTGCTCTATCAGGGCCTCAATCTGGCCAACCGGATCGAGACGATGCGCGCCCAGCTCTTGCGGCTCGACCCGGAAGACGAGAGCACCCCCATCCTGCGTGACATTCTCCAGCAGCAAATCGAGAGCCTGCAGTCCTCCGCCAGCGCCCTGCCTAGGCAGGTCCTGGAGAGCATGATCGAGGACGAGCTGGTGCGCCAGGAAGCAGAACGCCGCGGGCTCAGCGTCTCTCCCGACGAGCTGGAGGAATGGGTCCAGGAGTGGTTCGGCTACGATCCCCACCCTGACCCTACTCCCACCACCGAGCCCCAGGCCACCCAGGCGGCGGAAGAGGCTACCGCCGAGCCTACACCGGAGTCCACGCCCGAGCCCAACGCCGAGCCTACACCGGAGGCCACGCCCGAGCCCACCGCTACGCCGTCGCCCACACCCACCCCCATGACCCTCGAGGCCTATCAAGAGCTGCGCCAGGAGTATCTGAAGTACGTGCAGGACCGGACGGGCATGACCGAGGCGGCCTTCTTGGACTTGATGAAGGCCTATCTCCTCCGAGAGAAGCTGCAGGAGGCCCTCGCGGCCGAGGTGCCGACCAGCGCGCCCCAGGTGAACGTGCGGCACATCGTAGTGTTCAGCCAGGAGGAAGCCGATGAGGTTCTGGCCCGCCTGGAGGCAGGCGAGGACTTCGCCGCCCTGGCCCAGGAGCTATCCCAGGACCCGAGCAAGGAAAGTGGGGGCGAACTGGGCTGGCTCACCGCATCGTCCAGCGCTTTGCCCGCCACCGTATTGGAGCGAGCCTTTGAGCTCGCCCCGGGCGAGCGCGAGGTCGTCTCCTCCTACATGGGGCTGCACGTTCTGGAGGTGGTAGACAAGGACGATGATCGCCCCCTTGAGGAGGCCGAGCTGCAGCAAGCCAGAGCCGCCGCCCTCGACACCTGGCTCTCAGCCGCGACCCAGGACGAAGGGGTGCAGCGGTCCTGGTCGGAGGACAAGGTACCTGCCGGGTTGACCTCCCTGGGTCTGTAAGGCGGCGTCGAACAGCCCGCTTAGGGCACGTACCGCCGCAGAAGCCACCGCCCTCTCCACCTCGACACCGAGCCTACACGCTGCTACTTACAAGCGGGGCTTCAGCCTAACACTCGGACCACCAGCGGCAGCACCACGGCATCCCCCGGCACCCTCTCTGTCCCCCGTCGGCGGACCTCCGGCCGAGTCAAACTCTCGGCATCGTACAGCCCTACCACCAGGGTGTACTCGCCCGGGCCGGCCGACGCCGGCACCGTCACCGTCACCGGATCGGCTATGTTGTGCTGGGGCAGCCACAGGTCGGTGGGATACGCTCCTGCTACGGGCCATTCGTCCCACTGGGCCACAATGGTGCCCGAGCCATTCACCAGGTGCACGAAGCGCTTCAGACGCTCGCTGACGCGAGCCTCAGCGCGCCAGTATAGGGTGAGCTCGGCCGACTGGCCGGCCGCCAGCTCGGTCCGGTCCAGGTCGAACCCGAGGAGACGCACCTTCTCTCCGAAGCCAAACCACTCCTTCCCGGGAAACCGCCGTATGTCCAGGGGCCGGTTGTAGAGCACCTGCACCTCCTGGAGCACAACGGATGTCTCACCGCCCGGGCCGACCAGCTCCGCCTCGGCCCGCGGGTCGTAGAGGCCGACCCGAAGAGCGTAGCGCACCGGCAGCAGGTCCTGGGGCAAAGGCAGCCGATGCCGGTCCTCCACGTACAGCGCCGGATGCCACTTGCTGCTGGGCACCCCTCCCGGGGCCGCCTTCTCCGACCGCACCACGACCTGCCCGTCTGCCAACGACACCAGGTGCACAAAGACATGGTAGTCCTCGGCCAGCCCGCCCAACGGTTGCCAGTATAGGACCACACTCAGGGGTTCGCCTTGAGGGGGCAGACTGCGTTCCAGATCGTACCCCAGCAGCGCGATCCTGCCGGCGAAGATCACCTCCAGAGGGTGTTGCGTCCTGAGAACGGTGCCAGGGGGCGATTGCAGCCGGAAGAGCATGGTGTGCGGCTCCAGGTAGGCCACCTTGGCCACCACCAGCAGCCCCAGGGCCGCTGCGGACAAGCGTAGCCAGGGCTCAGTCGCCGTCCGATCCCCCTCCGGTGATCCTACCCGGCTGCGGACCGACAGGGTACCCAGGGCCACCAGCCCCAGACCTGCCAGGCTGGCCCACCACGACTGGCGCTGGAGAGAAGTCTGCCGCAGCACCAGTTCCACGTCCTGAACCCCAGCTGAAGGAAGGCTGATCTCTACCAGACCGTGCAGTTCTCCCGGCGACACCGCCACGGGACCATCGTCCGCGTGACCCTGCCAGCCGGGGAAGTAGAGGAACGGGAGCACGACCGGGCCCGGACGCTCTGCGGTCACCTGCACCCGAGCCCACGTCGGCCCGGTGTCGAGCACGGTGACCTTTCGTCGCGCGTCCGCCGCGACCTCGGGCGTGGGCCGTTCCGTGGCCCATCGGGGCGTATACTCGGCGGCGCTGGTAGTACCGATGGCCCCGGTCCGCATCTCGAAGTCAGTTACGTCCTCGGCCCGATATCCACTCCAGTCCAGAAAGGGCTTGCGGGGGAAGGCGTAGGGGGCAGCCCCCACAAGCACTACCACCACCGCTGCGCCCCAGAACCCGCGGCCCCACAGGCTGCCAGGGCGTCCCCACGCCTCCACTGCCGCCCCCACCAGGAGGGCTAGCGGTAGCGAGGCCGGTCCCAGGAGCCGGTGGGGGAACTCGATGTACCCCAGAAGCGGGACCGAGGACCAGACCATCTGCGAAGCGGGCAGCATGAGCCAGACGTAGCCCAGCAGTGCAGACCACATGAAAACCACGTGCCCGCGGACTCCGTCCTCGGGTCGACTGCCGCTCGCCGCCCCATCGCGGCCTGCCTCACCGCTCCCCGGCAAGCGGGCGGGCTCCCCATGCTGACGCCCAAGCCAGGCTAGGGAGGGCAGGGCCAGCAATACCAGGTGCCCGCCCAGGCTGAAGGGGAAGTAGGGGTTCGAGGCTCGGAAGTCCAACTCCTGGGGGAAGGCAAACAGCTCTTCCAGACTGAGAAAGTGCTGCCGGAAGTCGAAGAAATGCCGAGTCAGGCGCCAGGTCTGCACGTAGCTGCTTTCGGCGAGCGCTGGCAGCCAGAAGAACGCACCCACCAGCACCCCGCCCAGCACCGCCAGCGCCATGGGCACCACACGCTGACTCCGCCGGCGCCACACGCGCCACAATCCGTAGCAGGCAAGTAGCGGTGCGAACATCACCACGCTGATGTTGTGAGCGACGGTGATGGCGGCGATGGCGAGGGCGAGAGCGAGGAACCCCACCCTGTCCCCACGAGCGCTCAGCCTAGCCAGGCCCCAGAGGCAGAAGGGAGCGATACCGGTGCTAAGCAGCTGAGGATAGTTGCCCTGGATGTAGAGCTCGAATAGCCGGTAGGGAGTCAGGCAGTAGGCCAAGCCGGCGACAGCGGCAGCGGTGGGAGACAGAAACCTGCGGGCCAGCAGGTAAGTCCCCAGGCCGCCCGCGGCCACTGCTCCCGCTGCCACGAGCTTGAGGGCATCCTGCATCGCCACGTCTGTAAGCCCCAGGCCAGCGGTGAGGAATCCCAGGAGAGGCGGCACGTAGTTGAAAATGGGATAGCCCAGGCCGTAGGCGAAATGTGGGGCCCATCGGGGGTAGAGCACTCCCTGTTCCCAGGCCCAGCGGAGCTCCAACGCCCGGAACAGGTGAAGCGGCCCATCGGCCGTGTTGGGCAGCCCCGGCGTGACGACCAAAGAGGACACGCCCAGCGCGGCGCCGAGGAGAACGACCACCACCCCCCAGAAAGGATCGTACCGCACCAACCACGGGAGGCGAAGACGCATGCGAAGTATGCTAGGACCGGCCCGGCGTGCCGTCAACCGGCTACCCCGAAGGCCGCCGGCCTGGGCACGCCGCCACCTCAGGGAACTGCCCGCTTCCGGCTACCGCCGCGACCGGCTTGACAGACGTTCCACCTCCCGCTGACACCTCAAGCACAGAGTGGCATCGGGCAGGGCCTGCAGCCGTTCCTTCTCTATCTGCGCGCCACATCGCTCGCAGGTGCCGTAAGTGCCCGTCTCCACCATGCGCAGCGCCCGCTCGACCGCTTCTAGACGCGACTCGGCCACCTCTAGAAACGCGAGCGTTCGCTCATGCTCCCATACGTCGGGGTCTCCTTCCTGCGTAGAGGCGTCCGTCTCGGTCTTCAGGAGCGTCCGCAGTCGTTGAATTTCGTCTAGAAGATCCCGACGTTCCTCTTCGAGACGAGCACGACCGTTATCGTGTTCTGCTTCTGAAGCCATGATGACCTCCGTCCTAATGGTCAGAACCGGGCTGCCGCGGCGATGCCATGTCTCAGTCTCCAGGACCCACGCGGCCGACAAACGGTCAGAGGCGCCCGGCGATGGGCACACAGGACGAGCCGCAAGGCCCCAACCTGCGGAGCGAACGCTGATCGGTCGCGGTGGGCTCGGCCTCTAACGTAGCCGGAAATCATAGCATCGGCGATTGGCAATGGCAACAACCGGTCGGCCGTGCGGCGCGAAAGAAGACCCTGGCCCGGCCGTAGGCGCTCGGCCGGCGCCCCGGCGCCATCACCCAGGTCACGCTCCTTCCGACGTCATGCCAGACTAGGTGAAGCATCACCGATTGCGTGAACCGGGATTCCTCGCTGGTGCCGCTCATCACGCAACCGCGACCCATTCTCCTGGGAGCGCCAGCTAGCGCCCGCTGTGACCATGGCCCCACCGGCGCGCCCCCGCAGAAGCGTCCATCGTAGCGCGGCAGCCGGCCACCGAGAGGCATGTAGCACCCACAATGGCAGCGAAGGGTGAGTTGCGCCGTTCGCCTGGGCTCAGTGCCGGCGACGACCCTGCGCCCTGATGTCCATACACCGGCGCCCAGACGCTGCCGCAGGGACACCACACCGAGGCGGTGACGGCGGCCGGGCCGCAGGGCCCACCCGTCTTGTTTGCAGCCGGTAACCCTCCGATCGCCACTGGCACCCCGCCAAAAGGCTCATTTGACAAGCCCGCCGCGATGGATAGGATTACGCCTGGGCGGGCGGCCGCTCAGAGGGGTGTGCGACCCTACGACCGGGGGCCGGTTACCTTGGAGGTGAACTAGCGAAACGATGTGTTGCGCAACCGCGAGCGATCGTTCTTGGTAATACCCGCAACGAAGGAGGTCATCGAAGAATGGTCCGAAAGCTTACCAGCAGACCGCTTGTATTGGTTCTCGTCGCCATGGCACTGGTGCTCGCCTACATCCCGGCCCTCGCTCAGCAGGATGGCGGCGACTGGCTGACCACCAGTGACCGGGGCATGGTCGGCATCTCCAGCCCCGCCGCTGGCGCGACCCTCTCCGGCACCGTGGACATCGAGGGCACCGCCCTGTCCAACAACTTCAACTACTACAAGGTCGAGTACTCTATTGACGGGGCCAACTGGATCAGCGTGGTCGATGACTACGCCATCGAGACCCAGGTGGCCGAGGGCGTCCTAGCCTCCTGGGACACCACCGCCGTGGATAACGCCGACTACTGGCTGCGCGCCGTGGTGGTGGACAACACCGGCAACTTCGTCGCTTCCTCCCCCGTCCAGGTGACGGTGGCGAACTGAAGCCCAGTTCACCGGTCGCTAGCTAGCAACACCAGAGGCCCGGTCCCTGAGGACCGGGCCTTTTTGTTGGCGCCGCGCGACCACGCGGGCAGCTCTGGGCCCATCGGCGAAACCCCAAGCAGGCGCGCCGGCCGAGCAGTGAGAGCCTTACGCCCCGGCGAGGTCATGTCGGCGGACGTCGCAGGCGTGCCCCGAGAGGAGAGACAGGGCCAACAGCCCAACGATCAGGGCCGGGACGAGCGTGCCCGCCTGCCGCAGGAAGTCGTTAGAGTAGTGCCCGATGACGAACTGCCCGAAGGTCCAGGCGAAGAAGGCGACCAGGGGCCACGGCCAGAGCGCGGCGAGGAATCGGGTGACACTCCCTGCTGGCCGGCTCACGGGGGCATTGATCCGAGTGGCGAAAGCGCCCGCAACCATGCCGATCACCGGGGGAAACAGACCCCCGCCGGCCAGGAGCAGGGCGACGGAAAGCAGGATGAGCACTGGGCCGCCGCGCCTGGTGTGGACGAAGCCTACCGCCCAGACCATGGTGACGAGGCCCAGGATGGTGGCGACGACGCCTGTTACCAGGAAGCTGGGGATGACGGTCATGGCTGGTTCGCACAGGTTCCAGACCTGCTCTGGATCGCACGGCGGGCCCATGGCCTCGATCATGAGGCCTTCCGGTCTGGTGTTGCCCCGGAGAATCTCAAAGTAACCGTGTTCCGGCCCGCCGAAGCCGGCGAAGGCTCCCAGCGCGGCGGCAACGACCCTAGTGGCCCTCCTCATCTTCGCCCCCTAGCACTTACTGCTGCCCGGCCGCTGCCCCTCGGAGTCCCTTGAGCTCGGCGGCGATGCCCTCCGCCCAGGCGGTGATGGCGTCCCAGTTTCGGAAGTCGCCCATGGGAGCCTTGACGTTCTTAATCACCCACTTCTCGATGAAGTTCAGCTTGTCCGGGTCCAGCGCCCCGCCGAACACGGTGACGTCGCGGGGAGCGATGCTGTCCGCGACGGGTTGGAGCTTGCCGGGCAGGCGCCAGCCTTGGGCCAGGTCAAGGGGGTCGCCCTCCCCCGTGGGCCCGCTGGAGAACAACCACACCGGCTTCTCCGCCAGCGCCGCCTGGTTGGCCTGCAGGAACTGCGCGGCTTCCTTGCGCCACCGGCCAATGTAGACGCCGCTCCCTATTACCACCGCCGCGTAGGAGCCAAGATCTCGCACCTTGTCGGCGGGCAGGACGTCAGCCTCCAGACCCGCTTGACGGAGTGTCTCGCCGATCCGCTGGGCGATCTCCGCCGTCGCCCCGTACTTGCTGCCGTAGGCTACCAGAACTCGATCGTCCACGTCGTCCTCCTCCGCACCCGTACGCCGGCGATTATGCCGCTGCCCGGCCGGTGCCTCTTGTAGCCGCCGCTAGCCGACATTCTCCCCTCGGCAAGCGAGCCAGAGTGTACTCCACCGGTGCGGGAACGGCTACCGCGGCCGCAGGCGTAGCGGCTCAGGACCAGGGGAACAGATGCCAGCCGGCGCCGCTGCTCAGGGCCTTCGCTGCGCTCGGGCTAGGCGAGCCATCGACGACCACACCTTAGGTACACCTTCTGTCGAGGTGTGCACGGGCCCACCTTGGAGATGGCCACGTGCGACAGCCGCCCCCCTGATGCACCTTCCATCCGAGCAGGTCTCCGTCGGCCATCTCTACCGCCTATCATACGAGGAGTGCGCGCGCCCTCCCCCCAAGTGCCTGCCACGCCCGGGGGCGCGGACCCCTCAGGGGGAAGCCGGAACCTGCCAGGATGCTAGCGCCTTGCCCTTGTGGCCGGCCCAAGAGCCTGCCCTCACAGCCGGCGAGCAGACCACTTGCGCGCATCTGCCCTGTGCGACTGCCACCCGGACACACTTGGCTCCTCGCGCCCGAGCTCCATCGCGGAGGCGACAGCGCTAACCGTTCGCTCCAGCCGGCGAGATCGCGTCTTCTCAGGTGCGCCTCTGTCCCAGTGGGTGCTTCTCTCGCCCTGCCGACACACCGCCGTTCTGCCCGGCGGCGGTGCTGAGGCATCCAGCGAGTGCCTCCGGCGGCAGTATTGCTGGGTGTCACCGCCCCGCCTCGTCCATGCGGCATCCGGAGCGGCCTGCTGCCGGCCCGTCCTCGGGAGCAATAACCCATCACCCAGTGACCATCAGGACAAGGAGGCCAACCGCCCGCCCGACTGCAAGCACATGGTCTGCTGCCGCTCACTAATGGTGGCCTACTGCCCGATGCCCGAGGGCGACAGAGCAAGACATATCGGCATGTGCCTGATAGTCTTCTCCAGAGGGAGGCCCGTACCTCTGTCCGCACGTTGGCTGCAGGTCGCTGGCACCGTCCGTGTTCGATCGGGCGGGACAGCATACGGAGGGAGCTCAGGACACTCGGGCTGGGCCATTGAAGTGAAGCCCCCGCCGGTCGGCGGGGGCGAGGAACGTATCTTGGCAGTGGCGACGACTGGATTTGAACCAGTGACCAAGGGCTTATGAGTCCCCTGCTCTGCCGCTGAGCCAGACCGGGCGTGCCAGTACGACCCCCAGCAAGCTGGAGCCGCCAGACCAGGACTAACAGTATCACCGGAACAACCACGCTCACACTGCTATCGCCCACCACCTTGCGCATTGTTGTGGCGATGGCTGGAGTGCCAGGATATGGCCGAAGACGGGTTCACGGGAAGGCCACCGTCACCGGCGGTAGCACGCAGAACGCGCTGGCGGCGAAAGGATGACAGCAGTGTTCAGGTGTTGTGACAGCGGCGTAGGCCCGAGCCCGGTTTCGAGCGCGCAGCGCCGTGCCAGTCTGTCCATAGACTGGGAGGAGTGGCAGCCCTTCTCGCCGCCAGGAGGTAGGCTGGCTCGGGTCGACACCTGGCCCTGCATAGGGCAAGGGGCGGGGCTCGACCACCGTCTGGTTTCTGCTACAGAACCAGTTGTTGCACGCGCGGCCCAAAGACTTGGCGATAGAGGGCTACCGTCTCCACCGCCCAGCCTTTCAGGTGCTCAAGGTGAGCGGCCTCATCATCAATCGCCCCTGGGACGGCAGAGTAGATACGTGACGCCCGCCTGTCATCTAGTCGTTGCCAGATCACCTCGCGCCCGATCTGCTGCTCGATGCTCCCCTTGTCTTCATGTAGCGAATCAAAGGCTGCTTTGTTCTGATTCTTGACCCCCACGTCTATGTACAGCTCAACGCGGAAGATCCCTTGCTGGCCAAAGGCCGCCGCTATGCTGAACCCCGAACGGCCAGTTGGAAACGTCAACCAGCTCTGAGGGTATGCTCTCCTGGCTTTCGTGAGGCCGGGGCACTCCTTCTTCGCCCTTTCCAATACGTCTGTGAAGAAGGCTTCATAGGCCTGCTGTCGTTCTGATGTCCGACCCCCTGACGCAGCAGCGACCGCCTTCTGCCATTGGTTGGGTTGAGCCACTAGGCTGAAGTGAGGTGCCGGTAAGGAATCGTCAATCTGAAACAGCTGCAGTTCGATGCCAAAGAAGGATATCTCCTCGCCAGTTATCTCGTTCAGCCAATCCAGCGTTCTGCGGTGCTCATCTCGGATTCTGGGCGAGATCCAGATGACTACACTCGCCTCCTTTCCAGCAGCATAGGCCATGAGCTGGCCCAGATGGTTATGATCAGTCGGTTCCAGCTGGTTCTCGATGATGACCGGTCTCCCGGTGCTCAGATCTCTCGCACAGAGATCAACGAAGTAGTCGCCTACCTGAGATTCGCTCTCTGCCAGGTCCAATTCCAGGCCCACTGCTTCCGCCAGAATCTCAATATTGTCCCGTAACCAGGGCGTCAGGTCACGGGCCTCATGCTGCCACACTGACCTGGGTTCGACTCTCTTGAGGTGGCCAAGTGTCTGCATGTTACCTCCATTCGTCGTCTGGCTCTCGTGACGCGCGATCGTGTAGCCTAGTTTCGCAGCGCTCGGAGTCAAGGCATCCTCAGTCTGCGAGACCGAGTAACCAGAGCAATGAAACGCCCGCACTGATTGACGACAAGCAGAGGGCTGACTGCGGCATGACACAGAGGAGGAGCAAGTGGATCATGGTGCCTCTCGTACGGAGCCGACTCCTCTTGCCGGGGCAGGGCCTTCTGTGCGGACGCACGTCTCACGCTTGCGCTACACCAACCTGGACTGCTGGATGTCCGTGGGCCACGCGTAGCTGGCAAGTGACCCACGGGGCACCGAGTTCAGGATCTCTTGGGCGCTAGCAGGGCGCGCCCGCATGCCATGCTACATGCAGACACCATGCCCCAAGCCCAGTCTTGAGAGCGCCATCCAGGCACGGCACTCCAGATCTGTGACTCCGCCGGCGACCGCCCCACTCAGCACAGAAGGCGCCATGTGTGCCCTCGTTCGCATCCTCGGCAGCCTGGTGAAATGGAGACTGATATCTAGCTGGATCCATCGTCAAGATCCCCCGCCGGAGGTGCAGTTTTTCGGCTGCATGGGCACCATGAGGAATCGGCTCCTTCATCAACGACGCCTCAAGCGGGCCAGAGATGAGCAAGTCGCCTACGTCGTGGCGAGATCTGCGGGCTAGGGCAATCTGAGGCCGCTGCTCGAACCATGAACGCCGCCGGCTGGACGATGGATGGGGCTACTGGGCATCATACCGACGTCCACGTGACCGAAGCCCAACTGCAGTATGCTTCTCAGATCGCTCCCAAACGCACACACCGACTGGACGGGCGGCTACGGCCCGGCCAGCTTACGTACCTCCCACAAGAAGGAGGGGACCTGTCAGCCATGGCCAAGGACCCTTACATAGCAATGACGCGGGATGATGTCATGGCCGTACCAGCTCCGGCTCGCGAGGAGGAAGACGGCACCATACGGGCAGTGGGAGATGAGGTGCGAGTGCAGCCGCCCATGGGTGAGTGGCTCAAGCTGATCCAGCCACGCTCCTCAGACATGCCACCCAGGGAGCCACGTCCAGATCCTGCCGATACACCGCCTAAGAGGCGCTTCTACTAGCAGAAGGACTGGCTCAGGCGGGGTCGTCAGAGCCGCATCGCAACGGGTGGCTCTCCCTCCCTACAAGAAGCAGCCTACGGACTGGTGCGCTCATGAGTCGCCTGCAAGTCCTCCTTTGCCCAAGCCGGGTGCCCACGAAGCACGGTGAGGCCCGCATCACCCATGAGCTTCTGCAGAGTGGAGGTCTCCATCGCGAGCGCTACGATCGAGGATCAAGGTGTCAACGTATCGCCGCAGGTTGCTCGGGTTGAGGAGACCGAATCCGTTGGTCACTACTGCGGAGAGGGGAAGCAAGGGCCTCCGCCACTACCAGCAGCTGAACGCCCTTCCAGCACATACAACAGGTTGCAGCACAGTGGCGACGACTGGATTTGAACCAGTGACCAAGGGCTTATGAGTCCCCTGCTCTGCCGCTGAGCTACGTCGCCATCAGCAAGGGAGATGGCAACAGCCATCTCCCTTGAGTTCCAGGTAGCGGGGGTTGGATTCGAACCAACGACCTCCGGGTTATGAGCCCGACGAGCTGCCACTGCTCTACCCCGCGACGCACTTTCCAGTATACCCCGTCCCCTCACCTATGTCAAATGCGCTACCTCTCGATCAGCCGCGCCCACCAGCTCTCGACCGTAGGCGTGGCCGGCGCCGGCGGGTCCAGCGCCAGAGCCGGGCCGGGCGCCCTCCCCACCAACACCACCAGCACCTCCCCCTCCCGGGCCATCCTCAACCGTGACCGAGCCGCCTCCTCCACGAACGCGTCCGTCTGCACGTAGGCCTTCCTCTCCTCCAACTCCGCCTGCAGCGCTTGGGCGGTGGCCTTCTCCACCAGCAGTTGCTTCTCCGCCTCCAGCCATTGCCGCTTCACCCCCGATTGGCGAGCGTACTCCACCCCCAAGGGGATGATCATGAGCGCCATGGCCACCACTATGGCCCGGACCAGACGCGATGGCTTCCTACGACTCCCGAAGCCCATCCTGCCCCCCAAACAAAACGCCCCAGGGCCAAGCCTGGGGCCGTCTCTGGTGCCGAAGGTGGGATTTGAACCCACATGAGCTAATGCTCACAGCGCCCTGAACGCTGCGTGTCTGCCTTTCCACCACTTCGGCGTTACGAAGCTATGATACCAATCCCCCGAGGGGATGTCAACTCCTCCCCGACGCGCGGCCCCCGGACGGCCCTGACCCACACCCTGGAGCTGCGGGATCCGTGCCAGCGCCCGAACCGGCTACTACTCCACCTCGAGCCCGCTCCGCCGCACCAGCACTTTGCGGTAGTTCACGAACCAGTTGCTGATGCTGCGGAAGCGGTCGCTCGGCTCCACCATCGGGCCCAGCTCCACCCCGCGCACCTCCTTGTCCACAGCGTAGGTGTACACCGGGTAGTACAGAGGCAGCGCCGGCAGCTGCTGGGCGAAGATCGCCTGGAACCGGTGGTACAGCTCCTTGCGTATCGCCAGGTCCCAGTTCCTCCGGGCTGCCTCCAGCAGGCCGTCAGCCTCCCGGTTCACGAAGGCAGAGTAGTTCTGCCCCCCCTCCTCCAACTGCGAGCTGTGCCAGAGCACATACGGATCCGGGTCGCCCCCCAGCGAGAGCTCCACCAAGGCACAATCGAACTGGTGTGTCTGGAGGTACCCATCCACCAGGTCGTTGAAAGGCAGCGGGATGACGCTCGACTCCACTCCAATGGCGCTCCACTGCCGGACCACCTCCCGCGCCACCGCCACCGCCCGCCGATCATCCGTCACCAGAAGCTGAACCGCGAGCGGGCGCCCCTCCTTTTCCCGCACACCGTCGCCATCGGCGTCCACCCAGCCCAGATCATCCAGCAAGTGGCGAGCGCGTTGCGGGTCGTAGCCCACAGTGGGCCCATTGGGGTCCAGGGCCCAGGAGCAGGCCGAGAAAGGAGCATGCGCTACCAGAGCGTGCCCCTCGAGCACCCGGTTCACCAGATCGGCGCGGTCGAGCCCGTACATGAGCGCCTGCCTTAGCGATTCCTCCCCCAGGTAGGTCGCCCCCGAGCTCTTGAGGTTCACCAGAATCAGCACCAGCCGAGCCAGTGGGGCCGAGTACAGGCTGAGAGACTGGTTGGCCGCCACCTCGGGCAGGTACTCGGGGGTGATGTCTGCGATGCCCATCACCTCACCCCGCTCGTGTGCCCTCAACGCCTCTCCCAGGTCGCGGTAGAAACGGAACTCGATCCCATCCAGGTAAGGGTGTTCCTGGCTGTAGTGGTCGGGGTTCTTGACCAAGAGAACGTGCGTCAGGTCGCTCTCGACCACTTCGAATGGCCCAGAACCCACCGGCAGCCTGTTGAAAGGCACCCTGGTCAACTCAGCGACAGGCACTCCCCTCAGCAAGTGAGAGGGCAAGATGCCCAGGTTCGTGTAGGAGAGAAAGGGAGCGTAGGGCTCGGGCAACCAGAAGCGCACCACCCGATCCGACATCACCTCCACCCTCACATCGCTCCACAAGCGGGCCAAGAGAGGCAGACCGGGGAATTCGGGGCTCTGGATCACTCCTATGGTGAAGGCCACATCGCCTGCTACCACCGGGACGCCATCGTGCCAGAAGGCGTCCTCCCTCAATCGGAAGGTGTAGCTCAGCCCGTCGTCCGACACCTCCCAGGACTGAGCCAAGTCCGGCAGAACGTTGCCACACTCGTCCAGGCGAGTCAGTCCGCTGAACACCAGCGAAGATATGTCGGCGTCCACCCGATTGCCCTGTGACAGCACCGGGTTCAGGTAGCGGGGACTACCGGTGACCGCCTCCACATAGGTGCCGCCGCTGGCAGCCACGAGCACTGTGTCATACGCGCCGGCCGACTGCAGCAAGACACCAGCCACCAGCAGAACGCCTACGCCAGCGATCACCACCTGCCAATGGAGGCGCGAGCGAGGGGACCGGTAAGGCGTCGAAGCACTCACCCAGAACTAGAACGAGGGTCTGACTGCGAGCACGTTCAGGAAGGCGAAGAGCACGAAGAGAATGCCAAGGCCGATAGTGGCCTCGTACAGCGTCTTCTCTAGCCCCCGCCGCGTGCGATAGAGGGAGGAATCACCCCCGAAGATACTTCCCATGCCGCCGCTGCGGGCCTGAAGGACCACTACTACCACCACGGCCGCCGCTATGAGTATCTGTATGATTTGCAGAAACGGCGCCAGGCCGGTAAGGAACTGCTGCACCGAGAAACGCCTCCGGGAGTACTTGGGCGCATTATACGGCCCACACCAACCCACCGCAAAGGCAGATGGCAGTGCATCGGGCAAGCTGCGGAGAGCACCAGCAAAGCCTGCGCCTGCCAGCACGGCGCCACTCTCCCATCTTTCCTTCCGCATCCCCTGTAACCTGTAACCTACAACCTATCCCCTACCAGGGCTTTTCAGTGCTCTGACAGGAGCGGCCAGTTATGTTATGCTAGTGGCAATCTGAGGCTGAGGTTGGGGCGATGGTGGATGAGACAGGGGAGGAAAGCCTGCTGGAGGGGTTGGCGCGGCTTC